>JABWBZ010000274.1 GCA_013359335.1 bacterium | reverse complement strand
CACTACATGAAATGAGAATTCCGCGTAAACCGCCCTGATCCAGTAACCATTTTACCTCAGGAACCGGAACTGTGGTTTCTTTTCCTTTGTCATCGCTTAGGGCCAAATAGCTACAATGGTGAGGTATATCATAAACGTCCCACTTCAAACGGTTCTCACGCTTATGCTTTCTTGTTTTCTGGACAACTTCAGATAGAACTTCATGGGTGGAATCTCCAATTATGAAAAATTTTGTTTCGCGTGTATTAACGACAAATGTTGCATGAAGAATCAGTGCGCTTTCGTTTCGATCAGTTATTGCTCCATCTGCATGTTTTGCAAATGGTGAATGTACAAAAAACTCTACACCATGATTTACTATGTCAAATCCAGGAACCAGTTGTCCGGCATCCGTAATAAGAGATTTTCGGGAATCCAATGTCAGACCTTCCTTTTTCAGCCAATCGGTAAGTCTATCAGGTCTTGAAAACACTCTTATGCCCGATCCCTTTTTTAGTCTAAATCTTGCTTCTTGACGTAAGATACGGGCTTCATCTTCCGCCCCGTCCTCCAGAATCATTGCGGCTGGAACCCAAAGTTCATTTATTCGAATACGATCTGAACTCTGGTATTTGTCTGCATGCTCCAAATAAAAGAAATCTGAGGATCCTCTTATGTGATCATCGTCGGCGTGGGTGAAAGCAACAATATCGAAGTAATTCTTTTTTTCTTTCTTTAATTCTTCTTGTAGACTTTTTGCAAGATCGATGCGGGGATCATCATCGGTTTCGCCCTCTTTCGAATGTGCATAGTCAAAGAGCAAGTTCTTGTCGCATTCCAAATCAATTTTGCAAGTATCGGCGTTCCCTAAAGGGTAAAATGTTATTTTGTGCATTGTCTATTTCCTTTCAAACGTGACTATCGTTTTTTTAACTTTTTCACAACAAAGAAAACCCTGCCGTTCACGATGTAGTTGTCAGTCTCATGCAAATAAATAGGGGGAAAGTTCTGAGAGGATTCTGAAATCAGACCTATTTGATTGTTCTCACGATCATGGTGAAAGCGTTTGATATTGGCCATATTGTCAATGATCGATAATACTATATCGCCATCCTTCGGAGACTTATAAGGCGAATCAATTATGACAAAATCACCGTCCTCGATTTTCTTTCCACCCACTTCAGCACGATTCATTGACGGCCCATCGACCATGAGGGCAAATATGTTCTTTGCTGATTTTCGACCCAATAAAGTACTGGAGATTCTAAGATAACCCTCAATGTTTTCGTCGGCGAAACGTAAAGCAGGTCCCGCGTTAGCCGCACCAAGTATAGGTATTGCTAAAAGATTTCCTTTCATCAGAAGCCCCTCTGACGCTCCACCCGTTGCCTTCTCAATCAATTCTTTTGATTTATTAATCTTAATCAGCCCTTTCTTTTCGAGTTGATTCAAGTGATGTTTGATCTTTTGCGGTTTGTCTTTTTCGCCGATTCGTTTGCCGATTTCGCGTAAGGTTAATTGACCCAGGTTCTGACCCTGCGCAATTAAGTGAAGAAGCCTTTTTTGGATTTCATGCATCATATGGGTAATTTAATGCAAAAATATTAAAGTGCAATATTAATTATTGACAAAATTGACAAAAGTGACAAACTTATTTTGATAAGTAATTAATTTGTTTGTTTGAGTGGGTTTGGTAAGGTAGACCGAGAATCGGTAGAAAATCAAATCAGACGTAGCGTATGATGAAACAACTCTTGGAAGAATTGTTCACGATAACTTGGATGTTGGAGTATTTCAATTATGCTAAACGAATTTTCAACAAGCCTGTCTGCGTCCATTCTTTTCTTCAATTCAGGCGTGAAAACTCCTCCCAAATACATTGTCTTACATTTTGGGCTGACCTGTATTGCATGTTCAAATGACTTTCGAGCCGCTCCGTAACGTTCCAACGCACCTTCGAAAGAAAGACAAGATTGAAAAGGAGTATTCCTTATCAAACGGAATAGTAATGAAATTTGAATCCGAGCCAGATGTTTCTTTTACAAATAATTTTTAGATTATCAAACTAATTTTGATGGTAAGTTATCTAATAGGCTCCGGCGTTTCAACTCTGTTTGAACCAATAGTAAGCACTTCAATTGTTGTTTTTACCATAGCCATGATTGAAAAATACACAAGGTAAATCATGACGATCAGCATGGTCGCCAAATCAAACTCGTTAAAAAATTCAAAGTACTTGATCTGATAAAAAAGCTGGAGAAATAGTCCTTTGATCAGGGCAAAACCAGAGGAGGAGGCAATTGCATACGTAGCGGCATCAAAAAATGAATTTGTGAAAATTCTAAAACGCGAATATTGCAAGACGTCTCCATAGGGTATGCTCTCTTGAATATGGTGTTTCTTCTGTAGGACGAAGTGCATACCGTAAATAATAACACAATACGACCAGCAAATATAGGTCATAGGAACAACTTCTAAAAAAACCTTCACGCCTTCCTTAATTAATATGAAATTGATAAAGCAGATTCCGCTCAATACATTCAGTATAAGAAGTATAACGAGGTTTTTCTTTGTTAAAAGAAAATTTTTCATCTATTCCGACTGATTAAAACGTTGAACTTTTTTCCGATCATCCTCGTCACTGGTAGCGCCCATAGCCGCTCCAACGCCCCCTCCAATCAAAACGCCAATAGGTCCTGCGAGCAATCCAAGTAATCCACCAACTACTGCGCCAGCCGCCGTTGAACTTGTGTCACCTTCGGCTTGAACATCAGAAATAGAGAATATTTGATTTGCAAGTCTGAAACGCTCACTCCCAATGAGTATTTTCAACTCATGTCGGGTTGCGGCTTTCGTGTTTAGATATGTTTTTTGACCTGACTGGTCTTCAACGAAGAGTTTCATTATTCAGTAAACTTCTCTCTCATTTTCGTTAGAAGTCGATCTTCATTTTCGTCATTGGTACCCCAATCGAATAACTGTAAGGGCATTGAACTGGACGAGGAAACCTCGACGCGAGTTTGGTAAGAATTGAGCCCCGTGGCTCTGAAAGAAATGTCCTCCCCAAATGACCACAAGGACATACTCTTGCTTGCGGAAAACGTTTTTTTGTGAAGATCGGCCTCTTTGATCTTAAATCCAAGATCATTCAGAACTTTTTGGGCTTCATCAAAAACGATTTCAACCTCACAATCGAAAATAGCAGTTTTCATGGCAGTTCTATGAATGTTACAGCTTTTGAAATTCATTAGATAAACCAAGCCTAGGTAAATGATCGTGGTTAAGCTTCAATACCCCTATCCGTCACAGGCTTGATCATCCGGCCGATAATGAAGTATTTTCCCTGTTTATCGCCTTTGATCTTGTAGACTTCTGAGGGATCAGTGAAGCGGTGCACAAAATCGCGTTCCTTCGCGCCGGTCTTCTGATCAGATTTGTAGATCATTTTGTCTGAGCGGTATTCAATGGCCGTAATGCGTCCGATCGGCACCAAGCCCTTATCCAAAGGCAGATTGAGCGATTTCGTTTTATCGAACTCGTAATGATTGAAGTTTTCATACATCCGCACGGCTTCTTCCGAGATTTTTGCCTTTTTGTTCTCAAGGCTGTTTTTGGGTGTAATAATCAACCATTCGCCGTCGGCTGTCGTGTACAGATTGCTTGATCTGAAAGAGAACTGGCGCTGGCCGTCGTGCATTTCGAGATTAATCACAGAAGCTTTGGCAATGAACGCAAGACCTTTCTCAATGGGAATATCCACTTCGTCGGGCGAATCTTTTTCGAAAGCATCCAACTGTTTATTGACGACGGCCGGATTGGCCAACAGAACGCTTCCATCTGCTTTTACAACCGCTTCAACCAGCGCCTTTGTTTTCCTGTCGGCAAGTGTTGCGGTATCGCCGGGATTGATTCCTGGCTTATGGAAACAAAACCCATAGCTCTTGCCTGATTTGAAGACAATCGCAATCAGATCATGAGACTTGGGTGATTTTCTAAATACGCCATTGGCTTGCTCAATCACTTCATTCAGGCCATCCGGGTTACTGTGAATCACTCTTAGTTTTGCGTTTTTCTTGAAAGTAACCGTCTTGGTTTTCGACCGCGTTGACAAAGCAAAGTCCGATGTGTCAATGGAAACGCCGATTTTACTCTTTCCGGGCTTCACAGAGAGAACAGTAAACACGGCTCCGCCTGATTCCACAAGCATCATACCGGGTTTGATTTCCGAGGCTTTGACCGCCGAACCGTTTGGATTGGTTATCTTTTTCGCGGATTCGATAAAATTTAAAGCTGTTTTCAATCCTGCCAAAACCGGAAGCGGATTTTCGAGTTTAGCGGGGCCCTGACACGGTATTCCAGTCGTCTTCTTGCGATTCTCCGGATAAAGATGAATGATTGTACGTTTGTCTTTTTGCCCAAATTCGACCTTATAGCCGACGTTCTTGAAACTTTGAACGTATTTTTCGTTCTCGTAATCGTTGAGCCAGAGGATCGCCTCGATCTCGTAAGTTCCATCTTTTCGTTCCAAATGGCTAAAGTGCCCATTACCCCGGCGCAGATTTTCCGTCCAGTTCATGACAAGCTCCCCAATCGTCGGCTTTTTCCTGAGATCGATGTTGTTGACCACTGCATGATGCCA
>JABWBZ010000273.1 GCA_013359335.1 bacterium | reverse complement strand
AGATCAAAAAAGCGCCTTTTAATCGCACCACAATGGAATTGAAATCCGATTGAAGCGGGATATCCGTCGCTGAGGCAATTTCCTTTTAATCGCACCACAATGGAATTGAAATCCGTCTCGTCTGCCGCCAATTCCTTCGGCTGAGTAACTTTTAATCGCACCACAATGGAATTGAAATTTTAAAGGAAAACTCGGATATTCTGGATTATCTGGGCTTTTAATCGCACCACAATGGAATTGAAATATTTAATATTGAAAATGGTTATTTAACATATATTGATACTTTTAATCGCACCACAATGGAATTGAAATCTGAAAATCCCGGGCTATCGATCGCAGGAATTTTTTCTTTTAATCGCACCACAATGGAATTGAAATGCGTAAAAGAATGCGACACACCGAGTTTTGACATCGACTTTTAATCGCACCACAATGGAATTGAAATTATTTAATCTGTGCGTCTTTCGACGGCGACTTAAGCACTTTTAATCGCACCACAATGGAATTGAAATTGGGTTGTAATTTGATAGGCCGTCCATGTGCCAGCGACTTTTAATCGCACCACAATGGAATTGAAATGTTACCGATAAGGCAATAGCCACATCACTCATTTCACTTTTAATCGCACCACAATGGAATTGAAATAGATGAAGTTTCAGATGCTATTAGGACTAAATGGGACGACTTTTAATCGCACCACAATGGAATTGAAATTAATAAACTTTGTTGATATCATAGAAATTGTATCGAATTGGCCAGTGAAACATATTTGATAACCTTTATCACCAAACACACTTATGCCCATCAAAGCTATTCTCTTCGGCGCAACCGGAATGGTCGGCGAAGGCGTTCTGCACGTCGCATTGAATCATTCTTCCGTGGAATCGGTTTTAGTAATCGGACGGAAACCGTGCGGCGTATCGCATCCGAAACTGCAGGAATTGATCCATGCCGATTTCTACAATTATTCAACGATTGAAGACAAGCTAAGAGGCTATCATGCGTGCTTTTTCTGCCTCGGTGTAACGTCGATCGGAAAAAGTGAAGACGATTACCGGAGAATTACTTATGATCTCACCATGGCCGCGGCTTCCGCTTTATCGCGCTTGAACAGCGGTATGACATTTTGTTACATTTCAGGCACAGGTACCGACAGTACGGAAAAAGGCCGCAGCATGTGGGCGCGCGTGAAAGGCAAAACCGAAAACGACCTCGCCAAACTTCCATTCAAAACCACGTACGCATTCCGCCCGGGCTACATCAAGCCCATCAAAGGTTTGCGGCATGCTTTCGCCGCATCGAAATTCATCGGATTATTTTATCCGGTTGTCAAATTCTTTTTTGCTAAATATGTCTGCACGCTGGAAGAATTGGGACTGGCGATGATTCATTCGGCGTCGACCGGTTATCCTCAACGAATTTTAGAAAATAAAGACATCCGGAAATTGGCATACGAAAAATAGTTCTGCAGTCCTTTTCGGGGGGAAGTGAACAATCTGTCTATCCATGAACCCACAGTCTTATTAAAAAACATTTTGAATTAATCCGAAGAAGCGGCAAATTTATATCCATGCGCACGATTCATGTAACCCGATATGCAACTCCGCTGCGCGAAGGCGGTTCCCTTCCGGCTATTGTCGAAGCCGACGATGACGGGCTGTACGTTTTAAAATTTCGCGGCGCCGGCCAGGGCATCAAAGCGTTGACCGCCGAATTGATCGCCGGTGAAATCGCGCGCCTTCTGGGACTGCCTGTGCCCGAAATAGTTCTGGCCGATCTCGATGCTATTTTGAGCCGTACGGAACCGGATCCGGAAATTCAGGATCTGCTCCGGAAAAGCGCCGGCATCAACCTCGCCCTCGATTATCTTCCGGGTTCGATCACATTTGATCCGTTAGTCGACGCAATCGACCCAAAGCTGGCTTCGCAAATTGTATGGTTTGACAGTTTGATCATGAATATCGACCGTACGCCACGCAATCCGAACATGCTCATGTGGCACAAAAAATTATGGCTCATCGATCACGGCGCGTCGCTTTATTTCCATCACCATTCGTCCGATTGGCCGGAATATGTTCGTAAACCTTTTGCCAAAATCAGCGAACATGTGTTACTCCTCAAAGCGTCCGAATTGGAAAACGTCGATAAGGTTTTTCAGAAACTTTTAACGAACGACGCCATCGCTTCAATTATCGTTTCGATTCCAGACGAGTGGTTGTCGGGCGAACCCACGGATGTGCCGGTGAATAAAAAACGAGAAGCTTATATCGAATTTATAAAAAACCGGACAGCCGCGTCAGAGATTTTTGTCAAGGAGGCACAGGATGCAAGACAAAAACTTGTTTGAATATGCCGTAATCCGATTTCTTCCGCGGGTGGAACGCGAAGAGTTTATGAACATTGGCATCATTCTTTACTGCCCCGCTCAAAAATTTTTACATGCAGCTTTTGAAATCAATGAACAAAGGCTTTTGGCATTTTGTCGTGATTTTACTGTGACCGATTTGCAGGAACATCTTTCAGCCTTTGAACAAATATGCGCTGGTGGGAAAGAAGCTGGACCGATTGGCCAGTTATCGATCGGCGAACGATTTCGATGGCTCACCGCTCCGAGAAGCACGATCGTTCAGATATCGCCGACGCATTCAGGTTTGTGCGCTGACCCGAAAACGATGCTCGAACATTTGATTGAGACATTGGTAAGGTATGATATCAACCTGTAAACTTTAGAATACTATTTAGAAATTGTAAGCTCACTTTTTTTAAAAAAATCTTGCAAATCTAACTGAAAGGCATATATATTTCTTATGTAGGCCCTAGTCAATCTATCATACTTAATTAGCTCTTCCTTCCTTTTTCATACAATTCATTTTTTCTATTCTTAATATTTGAAACAGAATATCTAGAAAGTAAAATTAGTTCTCAAACTTCTAAGGAGGCGCTTATGAATAAAGCATTGAATATCCATTGGATGTTTCTGCTTCCGTTATTGCTCTTAAGCTGCGATGATGGCGTCGATGTAAAATTTGATACCCATGAGTTTAAAAAGAAAAAAGAACAATGGCAGAATAAAGAAATAACAAACTATAGTTTTGAGTACCAATCCACGGGCTTAGGCATCGAAACTTATCATATTAAAGTCGCCAATAACAAAATAACGACTGCGGATTACGTTTATGATGGTCAAACAATTCCTGTCACTGAGGGTGTAAAAACAATTAATGGATTATTCGATGAAATTGAAAACGATTATCGTGATCCATACTACAGTAAAGGATTTTATTTGACTGAAATAATCGTTGAATATGATGATGTCTACGGATATCCGAAGTTCGTAAAGCACGTTTATAAAGGTTCCGACTTAGGAGTAACTGATGGAAATTATTCTTGGAGAATAAATACCTTTGCGCCATCAAATGACTAAATTGTAAAAATAAAAAAACCTCGCTGAACAATTCCAGCGAGGTTTTTAATTTTAATTCGAATGAATTCTATTCTGCTTTCCAATCGGGCAATCGTCCAGGTGTGTATGGCGCGTCAAATTTTTCCAATTCACTTTCCACAGACTTGATATCCGTTGTTACGACGGCTTTTAATTTTTCTAACGCCGGGCTGAATTCCTCCGCGGCAATTTTATACGCATCCATCTGCGTTTGCGTCGGATCGGACGTTGTTTCCCACGAACCGTAAATAATGTAATTCAACCGGTCCGTCACGGACGGCTGTTGATTTTCATTTCGTTTATCGATACTCTTATTGCCCGTCAGAACGACCTTAACGTCGGCAATCTGGGATTTCATCTTGCGAATTTTTTCAAGAACCGTTTTATCGATTCCGACTGATGCCAACGCAGCTTTTTCAAGAGCGCCGATGCGCTGTTCGGCTTCGCCTGCTACTTCGGTCGCGGCAAGAATGGCTTGCTGCATTCGTACGACTTTACGTTGAAATTCCACCATGGCCTTACGGTCTTTAGCCGGAAGTGTCGTATTGTTCAGCGGTTTGCAGCTGAAACTAACCGGGCCGGCCAATTCCGTGATCACGCCGTCGACGTTTTTAGCCATCGAAACTTTGTACGTTCCTGGAAATACCGGCGTGCCGGATTGTTTATTGACTTCCGTCTTATCGCTGACCGGCGCAACATTAGGATATCGCAAATCCCACGTCATGCGATTCACGCCGGCTTTGGCCGGAGCCGTCAGGCGGCGAATAACGTTGCCGTTTTCATCGGTAATTGTAAAAATCAGATACGGCGCCTGCTCCTCATCCTCGGCGCGCAATTGATCCATCGAAGGATACGGCGCAGTTTTTTTATTTTTCTCCGCTTCTTTTTCCGATTCTTTACGTTGGTCTTTTTTCGTCTTGATGTCTTCTTTCAGATAATAGGTGAACGTAGCGCCGAAGTCAGGATTCTTGGCGCGGTAAAACGATTCGCCTAAATCCGATTTTTCGCGTGAATAATCCGGCATGTACATTAACGCGTCTTTAACGCTGAAAAGCGCCGCGTCTTTTTGAAGTCTGTCGGCATTGATTTCCCGTAACGGTGCGAAGTTATCCAAAATATAAATGCCGCGGCCAAACGTGCCTACGATCAAGTCCGTTTCTCGCTGTTGAATTTGCAAATCC
>JABWBZ010000272.1 GCA_013359335.1 bacterium | reverse complement strand
GGCTTTTGCGAAGATGGTTCATGCCGATATCATATAAGGCCTTGACATTACGTTTATCGGTAGGATAGGTATTGGCAAATTCGCGATACTTTTGAAATGCTTTTTCTTCTTCTTTGACCATGAAATACAAATTGGCAATACCAAAATCAATATCGGTTGCATATTGCGATTTGGGATACCGCTTGACGAATTTCTCACTGAGCCTGATGGCTTCATAATTAAGCGATTTAGCATTGGATGAATCCCCGTTTTCAGTTGCTTGCTTAGCCGCTTGTTCAAGATAATACTCGCTGTTATACAACACTATTTCTGCAGTCAACGCCCCGTTATTTTCATTAAAATCCGGATAAGCATCGGCCAGCCGCTCTCCGGTTCTCGCTGCCGAACGGTAATCACGCATTTCGGCATACAAATAATGAGCATTGTATGCGGATGCAGGAGCAAATTTCTGTTTAGGAAAAGTATCGACATACGTTTCATATACTTTAATGGCGCGTTTAAGTTCCTTGGAGGATTGATATTGCTGACCCGCATTATACAATGCACCGCTCACGTCTTCCACTTTGGCGTAATTAAGTTGACGTCCCTCACTGTAAGCGCGTTCAAATTCACGGGCAGCTTTAGCGCTTTCTTTACGCTCTTCAAATTGTTGTGCGTGCTTGAATATGGAAACGAATATTGTTTTTACAGCCTCTTCTTTTTGTTCCTGGGATGAGTTCGGGTTTTCATAAATCTTGCGTGCGACGATTTCCGAACTTCTGTAATCCTTCCGAACATAGTACGCATTCATCAAATATTTTTGTGACAACTGCGCTTTAGGATGGTTGGGATATCGAGTCAGCACCGTATTAAAAAACTGGTTGGCTCGCGCATAATCATTGTGGTTGAAATAAATTTCTCCGGCGTAGGCAAGAAAATCGGGAGTTTGTTTTCCGGGAACTCCCATCACAGGTTTTTCTTTGTCGAGTGAATCGACGGGATATTTACTGAGCGTATCGGGGAAGAGACGCGCGTAATTATTGATGGCATCAATTAGTTTTTCTTCACCGGGGCTCAACGCGATAACGCTATCGCCGGGCGCATTAGCCGGTTTTTTGTACGGAGCCATGCGATACAATGAATCGGCTATTTGGTAGGCGTCGATGGCCGCGCGGTAACGGTATTGATCGTAAGGATAATTGTTAGCCACTTTTAAATACTCTTCGTACGCGGAGTCCAGTAATCCGAAAAAGTGATACTGTATATAGGCCAAGTTATAGTGAAAGAAATAGGCAATCGTATCAACCGGAAAATAGGATATGAACTGTTTACTGTAGTCCATAGAAATCTTCCAATTGTTCATATCGTTGGTGGTCTGAGCTTCGCCGTAAAAGTATAAGATATTATCCACTAACACATCCCGCGCCATACGGTTACCGCGGCGAACAACCTCCTTGTCGGCTACAGCATTCGACCATTCGCTATTGGGTTTATACGCTTCATAAAGTTTAAAACGATGGGTTAATACGCTATCCAAAATACTTTTCGCGGCGCCTTTATCCAAAGCCTGCGCCGTCAAACGCTCGTAGGTATTGACAATTTTATATTGAGCGTCCGGCGCCCGCCAGTACAGCGGATAGGTTTCCAGTAAAGTATTATAAGCGCTCAAAGCAAGCGTATCTTTTTGTTCGACATTATAGGATTCGGCCAACTGCCACATAATGTCGGGTGCATAACGTTTTTCCATTAACTTCGCATCGTCAATGTACTGCTTAATCAGTTTATAACCGCCGTCGTTGGTTCCCTGAGCCAAATCGATTTGTTCCGCCCAGCGATTAAAACTGATTCCGATGTAAATAATAGCCTCGACATCCAATTCTTGATATTCATAATTGTGAGTCCGGGCTGAATCCACGTCGTCAACCAGATAAGTAAAATAACTGATGGCTTGCGGATAATCGCCAAGCCGATAGTACGTCCACGCCAATTTATAAATCGCTTCCTGGAATCGGGTCGATTGCGGATAATCCAAAACTTTCTGATAGTTTTTTATCGCCTTTTGAAGATCGGCGTCGCCGCCGCGGCCGAAATAATACTCGCCGATACGGTTATACGCTTCCGGCGCATATTTACTGTCGGGAAATCGTACCGCGAGATCCTGATAAACTTTCAACGCTTCTTTCTGCTTGCGGTCGCCTTCTTGAGCCCATCGACCATTCGCGTCCGGATCACTGAGTTCTCGAAACTTAAGTTGTTTACCTTCTTGTTCTTTGATAAAGCCAATGTTGTACATCGCGTCGACTACATACGGGCTCTCAGGAAATTTATCAACGAGTTCCTGATACGTTTTCAAAATTTCACTGAAATCACGCTCGGGATCAGGCAATAATTCCACCGGCGGCAATTGATTGATGGCGTCTTCAATATCGGCGTCTTTCTTCCCTTCAGCCAACATCTGCTGACGCAATGTTTCTTTCTTACGATCCCATTCCATGATCCGAAGATTGTTCTCAGCGGCAATCGAATCGCTGGCAACCTGGAAATTATCATTAGATACATCAAATAGATATTCGGCTCGTTGCAGCAACACCAAAGCCGTCGTGGCCGAACTGGTGTTTGAAGATTTTTCGAGATAGTCTTTACTCTGTTTAAGTCCTTGATCCAGCAGTTGCAGCCGCTCGCCTTCCAATTTGCTTTTCTGCGCTTCAAGATCCTGCTTTAACTTCAGAAGGTCTTCGCTTGAAACTTTTTCCAATGAAGCGTCGGATTTTGAGTTTTTACCGTCCTGTGCATATAAAAGCTGCACGGCAATCACCAGCATCGCCACAAGCGCTTTGGTAAAAATTTTCATAATGCTTCCCGCTTATTTTAAAATGACTTTCACACTTTTTTTCTTTTACCTATACCGCAATCGCTAAAGAATATTTACGCCGGTCAACTAAAGCTTCTTTCGCTGAAAGACGACTAACATCGTTTAAGCCATCCGGATGAAAATACATGGTCGATTCGCCGCCGTTTTCGACGCCTTCACCGGTATCTTCATCGGATTTTTCTCCATCCGGCTTTTCGCCGTTTGTACTGTCGGCAGCATCCGAATTAAATTCCTCTGTTCCGTTTGTAAGGGAGTCTATCGGAGCATGGCTCGTTGAATCAGTCACCGCTGCGGCAGCGCTATCGGAAACGGTTTCCTCGGTTTTATCGTCAGTCGGCTGTTTATTGCCGATTCGGGCGCTATCGGATATGGTCACGACTTCAGGAACGATGTCTTTATAATCGTATGGATCATCCTCAGGCTTTTCGGTATCTTTGATTAAAAAGTATTGCTGCTCGAAAAATTGTTTTTGAGAACTGCGCATTTCGCGTAATTCTTTTTCACGAATTTCGCGTTCTTTCAGTTTGATTTCCTGTTCAAGCACAGCAATTTGATGTTCATAATTTTTCTTACGTTCGGCAAGAATTTTATCGATTTGAGAAATCGCACGCCCCATGTCATCAATGCTTTCAGTTTTGGTAGTATTAATAACATAGGTAATATTATTGCGCCCATAAGCCGCGAAATCGCCCCACAAATCCAAATCGGCGTAATTTTCAATATTATCTTGCGCAGCCATCCAAACTTCATAATCGGCTAATTGGTAATAAAAATCAGCCAATTTGTTTCGTTCAGTCTTCAGTTTGATAACGGCGTTTTTATTGTTTTTTGCTTGCGCCTCCTCCATCATGCGGTCGATTTCGGCTAATTGATCCTGCACTTGCTGTTTTTCACGCGCCAGCTTTTCCCGCAAAATCGCATACGCGCGGTTCCTCGAATCGATCTCGCTCAATAATCTCGGCAAATTGTTTTGTGAAAAATAACTTTGCGTTTGGAAAGTGGAGTAATCGTCCAGAACGACGTCGTTCAATTCTCCGCCAAGTTGATCGGCGAGCGACTTGATCGATTGATCCACGCTCCCGCTGTCGAGAGCCGTTTTGGAATTATATCCGACCACCGTCTCTAGATCCGTAGCGGTTTTATTCAATTCCTGCGTCAAGGCTTTTACCGCTTTTTGATCATTTTTAGACTCGGCGTTTTTCAGACGTTGTTCCGTGACCTTTAATTTACCCACCAATCCGGAAACTACTTCGAAATAAAAACTGGAACGCCCGCTGGCTTTAGAAGCTTTGTTGAATCCATTATCCCGAAGCGCCATCGTCAACATCCTCGACATAATGTTGTATCGATTATACAAGACGCTGTCTCTTCGGAAACTTGCCGATTGTTTAGCTTCATCCAACTGATCCAATACACGATAAATGGAATCTCTTTCCGACACAAATTGATCGGCCAGATATTTGGCCTCCATTGAGTTGGCGACATAGTTGTATGCTTCGACCGAGAAAAGTTCACGATCTTTATCGGAAAGCAGTGGGTCGAGAACATGGACGTTGCCCAGAAGCGTTTTGGCTTCAAAAACAAAATCGGAAGATGGAAAATTGCGCACTAACGAATCCACGTAAATTTTTGCCGTATCGATGCTGTTGTCTTTGAAATAAGACCAAGCCGCTACCAACAGCGCCGCGTCAAAATAACTTGAAACGGGTAATTGGCTTGAAGCCTGCTGTAGTCGAAGACTTAAATCAGACATGAGAGACCTGACCTAAAGACTCCCCACAGGGAGA
>JABWBZ010000271.1 GCA_013359335.1 bacterium | reverse complement strand
CCACCGCTCGACAATCTTGAATTAAAACCCGGCACGTATAAAATTAAAATTGAAAATCCGGCGTTTAAACCGGTGACCAAAACGATAACGGTCACGGCGGGTGGAACAGCGACGATTCAACACGATTTTAAATAATAAATTAAATACAAAAAACAAATGAGGGTTGAATTATGAAATGGCTAATAACCTGGTCATGCGCGTGCACATTAATTTTCAGCGCGTGTGGCGGCAGTTCCTCGACGATTTCCACCGATAATTCGGTTAACGCGGAAGCTTTATTCAATCAAGGCTTAGAATCGTATAAGCAGCGCGATTATGACAAAGCCCGGTATTCACTGCTTCAGGCTTCAACCTCGAAAAAATTGTCTTCGGGGCAAATGATACAACTCCACAAACATCTTGCTTTTATTTATGCTATGCAGAAACAAAATTCGGAAGCGGCCGACGAATTTCTGAAAGCGTTTACGCTCGACAAAGATTTTACGCTCGATAAAGCCGAAATGGGCAATCCGTTTTGGACGCCTGCTTTTGAAGACGCGCAAAAACAATTCGGCCTGCTCAGCATCAGCGGCAACGATCTTTTTGTGACAGCTAAAGATCATTATGAAAAGCGCAACTACGATGAGGCATTGAAATATTTCAACACCACGTTGAAGAAACTCGATCTTTCGCTGGACAATAAAGTTCAGAGCTATAAATACCTCGCTTTCATTTACGCCGTTCAGAAAAAAACGGACGCCGCTAAAGAAGCCTTCAAAAAGGCCTTTCATCTGAATAAAAAATTCGAACTCGACAAAGGCGAATACGGCAATCCAGTCTGGACGCCGATTTTCGACGAGATCAAAAAAGAAATGAGCAAATAAAAAGGACGATCGACCAACAATGGCTTCATTAGTACTGATCGATAAAGATATAGTTTCCCATCGCTACCCTCTCGAAAAAACGGAAACCATGATCGGCCGCCGCGCCGACAACGATATTTTAATATCCAACATGATGGTCTCCGGCAACCACGCCAAAATTGTAAAAAAAGGATCGCAATTTTTCGTTCAGGATCTTGGCAGCACCAACGGCACTTCGGTGAACGGCTCCCGCGTCAACGGGTCGATTGAAATTTTTCATAACGACCATGTTAATCTCGGTGGAATGGATTTTGTTTTTCTCGTCGACGACAGCGCGACGGTGCAGGTCGGCAAGGAAAAGAAAAAGCCTTCCCCTACCGATTTTTCGATCATCCGCATCCGGCCCGACGATACCGGTTATGCCGACCGTTTTAATTCCACGCAATTGGTGGAAATGATCAATCTTCTCAAAACGCTCGTTTCCACGCCCAAAACCGATCCGAATAAAATTTTAGCGCAATGCGTCGAAATCGAACATGCTTTTGTCATCCTCAAGGATCAACTCAAAGAATCAGAAAAATTTCAGCAGAAACTCAATACACTGTATGAAATTGGAAAAATCATCAATTTGATTTTCGATGAAGACGAATTGCTCAGCACTATTATCGATCTCGCTTTGAAAGTCATGAACGCCGATTGCGGGTTCATCATGCTGTACGACGACGCCAAAGAGCTCGTTCCTAAAATTTCCAGAAAAATCGAGTCGGATGAATTTAGCGAGTCAACGCATACTTTCAGTAAAACTATTGCCAAAAAAGTGGCTGAAACATGCCAGAGCGTCCTGACGTCCGACGCTCAAAACGACGACCGCTTCCAGGACGGTGCCAGCATTATTTCGCATCATATTCGTTCCGTTATTTGCTCGCCGCTCAAAAACAAAGATCAGAAAGTCATCGGCGTCTTGTACGTCGGCTCTAATGTGATGTCCAATGTTTTTTCGAAAGCTGACGTGGAACTGCTCGAAGCCTTTTCCAATCACGCCGCCATTGCCATTGAAAATGCAAAACTGTATGAAGAAAGGCGCCGGAAAGAACATTTGAAAAGCGCGTTGGAACGGTACGTGTCAAAACAGATCGCCGAAATGATCATCAGCAACGATGACAACGGCAATTTCCGTTTTGTGCCCGAACGCCGTGAGGTGACGTTGATTTTCGCCGACGTGCGCGGTTTCACGACGTTATCCGAAAACATGAGCCCGGAAGACATGGTTGAAATTCTTAATCGTTATTTCACGCGCATGATCAACATTATTTTCAAACACGGCGGAACGCTCGATAAATTCATGGGCGACTCGATCATGGCTTTATTCGGTGCACCGGCAAGCACCGGCGATGACGCGTACAACGCCATCATGGCCGCCGTCGACATGCTTAAAGACCTTGTGCAATTCAATCAGGAACAGGAAAAACTCGGAAAACCGCCGTTGCGCGTAGGCATCGGCATCAATACCGGGCACGTCGTTGTCGGTAATATCGGATCGGATCAACGCATGGAATATTCGGCTATCGGCGATAACGTCAACCTTGCTTCGCGCCTTCAAGGGAGCGCAGCCGGTGGACAAATCCTCATCAGCAAAGCCACGTATGACAAAGTCAGCGACCGCATCAAAGGCAAAAAACTGGATCCGATCATGGTTAAAGGCAAAAGCAAACCGATCGAAATTTACGAAGTCATTTATTAAAATTAATCTTCCCAGACCCAATCCAACCTTATTTGTATGAATCTTGACCGATTAATTTACGATTGGAATGAAGAAGCGTTGCCGGGCAATCGTCCCCCGCAACATATCGAGCTCAATGACGAAACGCTGCGCGACGGTTTACAATCCCCTTCCGTCAAGACACCGACAATCGAACAAAAAATCGAGTTGCTCCATCTGATGGAAAAGCTCGGCATTCATTCCGCCGACATCGGGCTGCCGGGCGCAGGACCGCACGTTCTCGAACACGTCATTGCGCTGGCCAAAGAAATGGTCACGCACAAAATGAAGATCGTTCCCAATTGTGCCGCGCGAACTTTGAAAGCGGATATTACGCCCATCATTGAGGCCTCGCAGCGCGCCGGTATTAAAATCGAAGCCTGTACGTTCATCGGATCCAGCCCCATCCGCCAATTCGCCGAAGGCTGGTCGATCGATCAATTGCTCAAATACACCGAAGACGCCGTGACTTATGCCGTTCAAAACGGACTTGACGTCATGTTTGTCACTGAAGACACGACGCGTGCGCATCCGGATGACATCAAAAAATTATATCAAACGGCAATTCGCTGCGGAGCGCGGCGCGTATGTATTTCCGATACGGTCGGACACGCGACGCAGGAAGGCATCCACCGTATCGTGACCTTCATGCGCGAGATCATTGACGAGACAGGCGAAAATGTGCGAATCGACTGGCACGGTCACAACGACCGCGGGTTGGCCGTAGCGAATGCGCTCAACGCGATTCAGGCCGGCGCGCACAGAATTCATGGCACCGGCATCGGCGTCGGCGAACGTGTCGGCAACGTGCAGATGGACCAATTGATGGTCAATCTTAAACTCAAGAAATGGATCGATAACGATCTCTCCATGCTGCCACAATATTGTAAAAAAGTTTCGGATTATACCGGCATTGCCATTCCATGGAATTATCCGATTTTCGGGCGTGATGCATTTCGTACCGGCACGGGCGTTCATGCCGCGGCGATTCTAAAATCGCTTAACAAAGGCGATATGGAATTAGTCGATCGCGTGTATTCCAGCGTTCCCGCAGGAATGTTCGGCCTCGAACAGGTGATCGAAATCGGCCCGCTTTCAGGCGAATCGAACGTTATTTATTGGCTGAAGCGGCGAAATATCGAACCGCGCGATGAGTTAGTCAAAAAAATATTTCAAGCCGCTAAACAATCGACTACCGTGTTGACGGACGAACAAATATACGCTCTGTGCAAGTAAGGACGTTGCATGAAGTTCATGGTATGCGTGTTAATTGTTTTAGTTCACGAAGCTGCGTTTTCACAAACGAATAAGTATTGGGTTTTTTTTCACGATAAACCGCATAACGCTTCTCTAAAGAAATCCGTTATTGAAAGCCTTCCCGAACGCACCGTTCAACGCCGATTGAAGAATTCTCCAATCGATGTCACGGATGAATACGACTTTCCGATCAACGCCTCGTACATCGAGCAAATCGAATCTTCCGGAATCGCCATCCAACGTCAATCCAAATGGTTCAATGCCGTCACGGCTTATCTCGATGCGGCACAGATCCATACTGCCAAACAATTACCATTCGTAAAATCCATTCAGCCGGTCGCCAAGGGCTTCAAAGACAGAATTACTAGTTCACCCAATCAATCTTCAACGTCGGCGTTTAATTTGCAATATGGCGCTTCGCAGAAACAGAACGCGATGATTAATACGATCAATGCACACACACTCGGCTATTCCGGCAAAGGCGTCCTGATCGGCATGATTGACACGGGATTCAATCTTACGCACGAAGCTTTCGATAGCATTAAGGTTGTCGGAAAATACGATTTCATAGACAATGATACCGATGTTTCCGAACCGCTCGGATCGAAAGGCGGCAGCAGCCACGGAACGCAGGTTTTATCGACTATTGCAGGTTATGCCGACGGACGTTTGATCGGTACGGCTTTCGGCGCTTCTTTTCTTTTGGCGCGAACCGAAGACGACGACGGCATCGGTGAACAAGCTGAAGAAGATCAATGGATCGCCGGACTGGAGTGGTTAGAAGAACAAGGTGCGGACATTGTC
>JABWBZ010000270.1 GCA_013359335.1 bacterium | reverse complement strand
AAAAAATCAATTTGAAAAAACTCGGGGCCAAATACGCCTATACCGTTGACGGACAAAGCCGGGGAGAAGTCGAAACCGAAACTTTCAGCGCGGATATGATGATCGTGAAATTTCACGGCAAGAATATCCATCCCGGTTACGCCAAAAATAAAATGGTCAATGCCGTCAAAGTCGCTTCACGATTTATCGAAAGCCTTCCCAAAGATCACCTGTCGCCGGAAACCACGGAAGGCAAGGAAGGATTTGTTCATTGCGTTTCTTTTACGGCCAACGAAGAATTGGCCACGCTGAAATTCATTATCCGCGATTTTGTCACGGAGAAACTTAAAGACTACGAAGACATAGTCAAGGATCTGGCCGAAAAAGCTGCGCTGCAATTTCCAGGCGCTCGCGCGGAATGTGCAGTCAAAGAACAGTACCGGAATATGAAATACGTGCTGGATCAACATCCGCAGGTTGGCGAAAATGCCATCGAAGCGATGAAGCGGCTGGATATCGCGCCGATTCTCAGCCCGATCCGCGGCGGTACTGACGGCTCACGCCTGTCCTTTATGGGTTTGCCGTGTCCGAATATTTTTGCTGGCGAACACAGCTTCCATTCCAAACTCGAATGGGTCGCGGCGCAGGATATGGAAATGGCCGTGCGCGTGATTGTCACGATTGCACAGATTTGGGAGGAGCGTGCCTGATCGTCGCAACTCGCTTGATTAGTCTATACTATTACTAAAAATGCCGTTAGAGCGACGGCATTTTTTTTTGAACCTATCCAACTGATCACAAAACAATAGGTCGACGTTACAATTTCTTCTTCCACTTCATCAATCCGATCCGTTGCCCTTTTTCTGAATCATTGATCAGCGTCATTAAACGCCTGATTCTGGTTGCATCTTGTTTGGCGCTCACGACCCACCAAATACAGGGCTTTTGATAGGAAGGCGGTTGCGACTGAAAAAATGTCCATGCTTTTTTGTTTTTTCTGAACAACGCTTCCTGAGTTTTGTCGAATTTAGCGGTTTGGCGCTCGTAAGAATATTGTTGAATTTTTTTGGTGTCGCGCGCTTCGAAAGCTTTGATGCCAGGCGGACGCATGAGTCCTTGCTTCATCAATTCATCGGCACGCTTGAGGTTAACGGCGCTCCAGTTACTGCCGGCGCGGCGGGGCGTGAAACGTATCGTATAACTTTCATCGTTCACGGATTTACGTACGCCGTCGATCCATCCGTAACACAATGCCTGATCAACCGATTCAGGCCATGTGATACTGGATTTGCCGGAATCCCGTTTATAAAAACCGACGATCAGTTCGTCCGCTTTATCGTGGTTTTTTTCTAACCACGCCCGAAAGTCTGCCGGTGTTGGAAAAAATAATGGTTTCATAATGGCTCGTGATCATGGCGCATGATTTCAACGTTACTGAGGAATGTATGAAAATTCAAGAAATTTTAGCAAGAATCGGGTGGTTCTGAGCTTACGAATCCGTTATTTTAAAAAAAACAAAATAAGGGAAGGCTCATGAAAATCATTACAGGAGTGTGTATGTTGCCGATGTTATTTGCACAATTATCCGATGTCACCGCTCAAAGTCAAAAGCCGGTTTATTCCCATGCGCCGGGAAAGTTAGTCGAAATTAATGGAAAAAAATTATGGGTCGAGGAAGAAGGGAAGGGGGAGCCTTTGATTCTATTGCCCGGCGGTCCGGCGAATTCTCACCTGACCTTCCATCCCTATTTTACGCAACTCAGCGATCGGTTCCGCGTAATTTATTTCGACTATTATGGACGCGGGCAATCGGATTATCCGGAGTCGTATGAAAAAATAACCTTTGAGGGCGACGTTGAAGATCTGGAAGGTTTACGTAAAGCGCTGGGGCTTGAGCAGTTTCATCTGTACGGTTTTTCATACGGAGGCATGGTTGCGCAGGCCTATGCGTTGAAATACGGCGCTCACGTCAAAAAACTTATTTTGGCCAACACGCTTCACAGCGCCGAGATGTGGCAAAAAAATCATGAAAACATCAATCGTGAATTAAGTAATCAATTTCCGGAAGAATGGGATCAAATCATGGAAATGCGCAATAAAGGAATTGCGTCAAGCGATTCGGCCATGAAACCATTATTTGCATTACACAGCAAGATCATCCGTTTTTATAATCCCGACCATGCCGGACGTCTTTTGTCCGAGCCGAAATCGCGTAATGATGAGTTGTATTATACGTTTGCCGGGCGCGATATTGAATTTTTTATCGGTAATCAAGTGGCTGCGCTTCCTGATTTTCGCCCACATTTGAAAAATCTTGCCATGCCGGTATTGATCATTGCCGGCCGGTATGACCGGGCATTGTATCCGCGGTATCAGATGGAATTTAAAAAATATTGTCCGCAGGCTACGTTTGTGATGATGGAACGCAGCGGGTCGTTTTCACATATTGAAGAGCCGGAAACGCTATTGAACCTGGTGAGAGAATTTTTGAACAAATACGATTAAACGTCCACGTAGCCTTGATCCCACGTGCGTTGCGGATCGTGGCTGCGCAGGTCAATCCCGAGAACGGCCGCTTTCAGGCCCAGCAAAACGCAAAGCCAACCGGCGTAATTCTCATGCCACGTGCTTTCGGGTACACCGGTTTCTTCCATAAGCAAATCCGTACCGCCGCGACCGTCAGCCGTTATTTCGAAACGGACGGTGGATTGATCAAAATAGGTCAGCACGAATCGGGATGGCGGTACGTTTTCGATAATGCGCGAAGTGATCGACTGGCCGTTGATGAAGTCAAACCGGATCGTTCCGTTTTCTTCACGGCTTTCTTCAACCCAAAATTTTTTTCGGCCTTTGTCGGTGGCGAGTAATTCGTAAACATTTTCCGGCGCGGTGGGTACATATATACGCCAGCGTATAGGCGATTTCATACGATTTTCCTTAGCAAAAAAATAGGCTGCCTCAATGACAGCCTGTTTTATTTCATTCAAAACGTCATATTACTGATTTTGGGAATACATCGCAGCCATGCGTTTTTGCATTTCTTTCATCGAGACATCCTCAACGTGGGTCGAGATAATCCAGTTGTGTCCGAATGGATCTTCGATGCGGCCCGAACGGTCTCCGTAAAACTGATCAGCTACCGGCATGAGTAATTTGGCGCCCAACGATACGGCTTTTTCAACGACAGCATCGCAATTTTTGACGTAGACATTCATGCCCACGGGTGTTTTGCCCAGCGTCTTCGCGCTGATGTTACCCCATTCGGGAAATTCATCCGATAACATAATCCGTGAATCGCCGATCTGCATTTCCGTATGCATGATCTTGCCGTTGGGATCGGACATTCGGCCGGGACGTTCTTTGGCGGCAAACACTTGTTTATAAAATTCCACTGCGGCCGCGCCGTCGTGAACGGTCAGGTAGGTCGTAACGTTATGATAACCTTTGCCCATGTACGAAATTTTGGCCTTGGCTTTCATTTTACGTTTGGGTTTAGCCTTCGATTTGCTTTTCCCCTTAGTCTTGGATTTAACCTTGCGTGCCATACGACTGGTTCCTTATATGGTGAATATGTGGTGAGATTGATCGTGTACAAACTACGAAGCCGACCCCGCCCGCGTCAAGGGAATTTTTCGTTTTTTTTCAGTTAAACACAATATTTACAAGTAAGCTCCGGAATGGAGTAAAAAATGTGTTGAAACACGGAATAAAATAATTATAGTGTGTGTTATAACGCATATACTTGGAGATTTGAAATGAGCTTAGAAAAAAGGATTAAACAAACACGGTTTAGCAATTTAGGAGAAAAAGCTACGATTAATCTTTTGGTAGCGTCCGGGTTTATGATACAAAAATTTGACACGATTTGTGCGGAGTTTGACATTACCCGAGGCCAATACAACGTGCTGAGAATTCTACGGGGCGTTTATCCCGGCGGACATCCGCGGAGCGAAATCATCGATCGTATGATTGAACGCGCTCCAGATGTAACGCGGCTTCTGGACAGGCTTGAAAAACAGGGATTGGCCGAGCGAATCGCTTCATCCGAAGACGCGCGTTTGTCCGTAGCCCGCATTACTAAGAAAGGTCTGAAACTTCTCGATACCATGTCATCGTCGATTGCGGAATTGGACACGTATCTTATTCAGAAGTTGACGGACGAGGAATTGGTTCGTTTATCTGAAATCTGCGAAAAAATTTATAAGGAATAATTAAAAAAAATTTAAGCAAGTATGTGTTGTAACACGTTTCATTAACCAAAAGGAGCTCGTATGTTAAAGTCATTGATTCAAACCGACCGCGACTGGTCGTCGCTATTAATTCGTTTAGTTTTGGGAATGGTCATGTTTCCACACGGCGCACAACACGCATTGGGCTGGTTCGGAGGCTACGGTTTTGCCGGAACTTACGGATGGATGACCCATACGTTGGGCATTCCTGGATTTTTTGCCGCTTTAGCTATTGCCACGGAACTTATTGCGCCGTTGATGATGATTGCCGGAATTGCAACCCGAGCGGCGGGGTTAGGAATTTTTATGTTGCTATTGGTTGCTGCAAAAACGCATTGGGAAAATGGTTTTTTTATGAATTGGTTCGGGGCAATGCCGGCCGGTGCGGAAGGTTTTGAATATCATATCCTCGGAATGACGTTGGCTCTGGCTCTCGTCATCAAAGGCGCCGGACGTT
>JABWBZ010000015.1 GCA_013359335.1 bacterium | reverse complement strand
TCAAGATGAATTTGTTCAATAAACGTTTTACGTTCGACGCCAGCATCGCTTCGAGTATAACCAATGAAGATATTACCGGAGGATCGGCGGATGCGACGGTATTTCAGGATGCCGGTATGGATATCAGCCATGATGATATTGATTTGTTGGATAAATTTATTACGGTCAATCAGAACCTGGCTATTCCGGGTAATGGAAAAGTCGATAAAAATTTGTTTGCCTACACCATCGGCGGATCGATCAACGCGTTTAATAATAATTTCAATACTCGTTATCGTTCCAACGGCGCTTATTTCCAGTCGTTGGCGACGCCGATTGCGCGCGATATGGCGACGTTTGAAATTTCCGATCGCGTTCGTCTGTGGCAAAATCGTATTTTTGTAACGGGTTCCTATGCAACCAGCGAAAATAACCTTGCCAAAACAAATTCGAATACATTGGAAACCAGCAACCTGGGGTTCAATGTTTCGTTGTTCTTACCGAAACTTCCGTCGTTGACTGTAGGGATCAACAACATCAAGCGTGATAATAATTTTGCATACAGCGGTCCAAAACTGGCGGACCAATTGGATAACAATGCGCGTCCGGAAGAAAACGTTACAAAAGTTTTATCGATCAGTACTTCGTATGGATTCAATGCTGCCGATATGCGCCACAATGCTACGTTAACCCTTTCGAACAGCAAAAAAGACGATAAGACTCAAGATTTAGACACGATCAACTACATTCCAACCGGTAATGCGAAAAACAATAGCTTCGGCTTATCTGTTTCGACCGAATGGAATTTCCCTTTACGCACCAGCGTTAATTTTGCCGCATCGAATGGAACGACGCAAGCGCTCGATACGAACGGCGTAGACGTAAATGATACCAAAACCACCGCTTCTACATTCGGCGCGTCGGGAGATTACGCACTGCTCAATAAAGACGATATGAAACTCAATGCCTACGGTGGCATTAGTTTGACGTCATTCAAGTTCGCCGGCGACAAAACCAGTTTGACGACATTGACCTTGGGACAACGATTTAATTTTATGAAGAACCATACATTTTATTTGGATCGGAATTTGACATCAGGTATCAAAGTACCGCAATACGATACCAATGGCGTTCAAACCGGCACGTCGAAGAAGACCAACAGCGTCTTTACAGCACGGTATGAATTTGTCTTCTAATCAATTTTCATAAGCATATCGAATAAAACCTAACTTAGAATTCTTTGAGTTAGGTTTTATTTTTAATTCGTATTTTAATCTACTTACCAAATATGAAGTGAGGCGGACATGGCTGGAGGAAATTTCTTTAAAGCCTTGAAGGAAAATAAGGCAGCCTTTGCGTGTTTGATTGTGGCGCTGCTGGTATTTATCCCGAACCTGGTTCTTAAATTACTGCCGGACATCGGCGATTCTTTAATTGCATTTTATCTTATTAATATCGGTTTGACCGCATTATCGTTGATTGCGGCGATTCTCGGGATTTATTTTGCCGGATTTAAAAATAAAACATTGTCCGGTATTTTTATTACACTGTTGGCCGTGTGGCTTGGTAGCTTTTTGGTTAACGTCAAAGCAATTGAAACGCTAGAACTTAAAACTTTGGATCAACGGTTCAATTTCCGGTATCAGTACATTCATAATGAAAAGAAACTCGCACCTGAAGAATCGCCGATTATCATCGTTGCAATCAATGATCAATCCGGCGAATCGCTTCCTTCCGTGTGGCCGTGGCCGCGCTCGTATTATGCACAGTTTGTGCGTAACATGAAGGAAGCCGGCGCCAAGGTAGTCGGCATAGACGTGGTGTTTGACGCACCGGATAGTTATAGCGGCGAGAATGACGACGATTTTGCCAAAGCGATAAGTGAAGCCGGCAATGTGGTTTTGGCCGGTAAAGTCGTGAAAGCCGAAGTCGGCGGCGGACGTGGTCAATATGAACTGGCGGTTCATCCGCTCGAAAAGTTGATCGACGGCGGAGCCGCGTGGGGATTAGTCGGCGTGACCAACGATATCGACGGCATCTGGCGGCAATATTTGCTCGAAGAAAAAATCGGTAACGAAGAACAGATGAATACTTATTATTCGTTTGGCATCGAAGTGCTTCGGAAATATTATGATTTGCCGAAAGACGCGGTTTTTGAAAATGGCGAAACGTATTTTAAATTTGGCGATAAAGTCATTCGCAAATACAAAACCTTTTCTTTCCTCATTAATTTTCAAGGTCCGATTAATACCTTTCCTTACAAATCGTTTGATAATGCGGTCGATAATTCAACATTCGATCTGAAACCCGAATACGATCTGGATACGTTTGATAATCCTGGCGATCCGGAATTAGGCATTCCGCCAGGGCTTTTACATTCAGGCTTTTTCAAAGACAAGATCGTTTTACTTGGCGCGACAATGGAGGAATTGCACGATATTTTTGCAGTCCCCTTGAGCGAATCGAGGAATATCGAGGGACAGAAACTTGAGACGCTGATGCCTGGAGTGGAAATCCACGCCAATGCCATTTATACGATGCTCAACGACGATTATATTACGATCCAATCAGATTGGGTGCGTGTTCTGATCGTCACGCTGACGTCTTTTCTCGTATTTTTTTTAGTGAGTCGTTTGCAAAAACCGTTGTTGGCGCTTCCAATTTTTATTCTCATTGTTGCGATTGTAATCGCGACTGCTTTTTATCTGTTTGTTTTTCACAACCTTCACATGCAGATCGTGACGCCGATTATGGCGATTGGGTTTACTTACGTTGGTAATGTTCTTTTCCAATATGTCGGCGAACGTAAAGAGAAGGCGACCATTCGAAACGCTTTCGGCCGCTATTTGCCGGAAAAAGTTGTGGAACAATTAATCGAGAATCCGGGCTTATTAAAACTCGGCGGTGAAGTTCGTTTTCTGAGCATTTTGTTTTCGGACGTGGCGGGATTTACAACCATTTCCGAAAAATTAACGCCGGTTGAACTCGTTGCCTTGCTCAATGAATATTTGACGGCCATGACGAATATTATTTCCAAGTACGACGGTATCATCGATAAATACGAAGGCGATGCAATCATGGCGGAATTCGGCGCGCCGCTTCACGATGATTTGCACGCGCTGAAAGCCTGTCATGCTGCGCTGGAAATGCAGGAAAAGCTTGTCGAAATGCGCGTTAAATGGAAAAAAGAAGGGCGGCCTGAATTGCGCGCTCGCGCGGGTATCAATAGTGGACAAGTCGTTTTAGGAAACATGGGATCGGAAAGCGTATTTGACTATACCGTTATGGGCGACAATGTCAACCTTGCCTCACGTTTGGAAGGCGCCAATAAAGAATACGGCTCATACATCATGATCAGCGAATGGACGCAGGAAATAGTCAAAAACGATATTATTACACGCGAATTGGATCTGATCCGGGTCAAAGGTAAAGAGAAACCCGTGAAAGTATTTGAAGTATTGGCGCGCACTTCAACCGGTATTTCAAGTACGATGAAAAAAGTTATCGATTCATACAATCAAGGTTTGGCCGCGTACCGCCAGCAACGGTGGGATGAAGCGATTTTATATTTCAAGGCCGCTCTTCATGCTAAAGCCGATGACGGGCCTTCGGAAGTTTATCTGGAACGATGCGAGCAGTTTAAACAGAACCCGCCGGAAGCCGGTTGGGATGGCGTCTTTACGATGACAACTAAGTAAAATCTTTCAATTTATAGGAAAAAACGGAGGGAAATTAGGATTGACTTTATAATGCGCAAACGCTAAATTAGGCCGCCTTTTAAAACAAACCAAGTATTTTGGACTTAGCAAGGGGAGAATTGGTTATGGCGATTAAAGTTGGAATTAACGGATTCGGTCGTATCGGGCGGTTAGCGTTTAACGCTATGGTTGACAGGGGGCTTTTAGGCAAAGAGATTGACGTAGTGGCGGTTGTGGATGTGAGTACGGACGCGCACTACTTTGCTTATCAATTGAAGTATGATTCTATTCACGGAAAATTCAAAGGACAATTAGGCACATCCAAAAGCAATGCATCGGTAGAAACGGACGACATCATCATTGCCAATGGACACAAAATCCGCTGTGTGCCGGCGACCAAGGAACCTGCACAATTGCCGTGGAAAGAACTCGGCGTCGACTATGTGATCGAGTCGACGGGGCTTTTCACGAGTTCGGACAAGGCCAAAGGCCATCTCGATGCAGGAGCGAAAAAGGTTATCATTTCTGCTCCGGGAAAGGGAGAAGTTAAAACGATCGTGATGGGCGTCAACGATCACGAGTATGACGCTTCCAAACATCATATCGTATCGAATGCATCCTGCACTACGAATTGCCTCGTGCCCGTCGTCCACGTGCTGATGAAAGAAGGTATCGGCATCGAAACAGGCCTCATGACGACGATACACTCGTACACGGCCACTCAAAAAACCGTCGACGGGCCGTCCAAAAAAGACTGGCGCGGAGGTCGCGCTGCGGCGATCAATATCATTCCTTCTTCAACCGGCGCGGCTAAAGCTGCCGGTGAAGTCATTCCCGCCGTGAAGGGCAAGTTAACCGGTATGTCGTTTCGCGTACCGACGGCGGACGTTTCGGTCGTCGATCTGACGTTTCGCTCGAACAAAGAAACATCGATCGAAGAAATTGATGCGTTGATGAAAAAAGCTTCCGAGAGCTACCTGAAAGGAATTCTCGGCTATTGTAACGAAGAAGTCGTTTCAACGGATTTTATTCACGATGAACGCTCATCTATTTACGACTCGCTCGCGACCCTTGAAAATAACCTCAAAGGCGAAAAACGTTTCTTCAAAATCGTTTCCTGGTATGATAACGAATGGGGCTATTCGAATCGTGTCGTCGACCTGTTGCTGAAGATGGCCAAATAACAGGACGTGACGGCTATGAAAAAATTAACGATTGATCAGGTGAACGTGCAAGGCAAACGTGTGCTTTTGCGCGTTGATTTTAATGTTCCATTGGATGACCAGCTTCATATTACCGACGACACGCGTATTCGTGAGTCGTTGCCCACGATCAAAAAAATCATGAACGACGGCGGGCGTTTGGTCATCATGAGCCATTTAGGGAGGCCCAAAGGTAAAAAGAATCCTTCGATGAGTCTGAAACCTTGCGCGGCTAAGTTATCCGAGTTACTCGACAAGCCGGTGCAGATGGCGGAAGATTGCGTCGGTGAGATCATTGAGAAGCAATCGGCCGCGTTAAAAAACGGCGAAGCGATGCTGCTGGAGAATTTGCGGTTCTACAATGAAGAAGAAGCCAATGAGGCAGAATTTGCAAAGAAACTTGCCAAGTTGGGCGATGTTTATGTCAATGACGCATTCGGGACGGCTCATCGCGCGCACGCATCGACTGAAGGCGTGACGAAATATTTTAAACAAAATGCCGCCGGATATTTGATGGAGAAAGAAATCAATTATCTTGGCGCAAAATTGGAAAACCCAAAACGTCCGTTTGTCGCCATTATCGGCGGCGCCAAAATTTCAGGGA
This sequence comes from bacterium, assembly GCA_013359335.1. Classification (GTDB taxonomy): domain Bacteria; phylum CLD3; class CLD3; order SB21; family SB21; genus JABWBZ01. Next base: position 16,900 of record JABWBZ010000015.1, on the reverse strand, counting down.
AAATCGACGTGATCGAAAACCTTCTTAAGAAAGTGGATACGATCATTATCGGCGGCGGAATGGCATTTACATTTGCCAAAGTTATGGGACAAGAAATCGGTAAGTCGCTTTTTGAAGCGGAGAAGGCCGATTTGGCCAAAGCGATTTTGGATAAGACGAAAACAGGAAAAGCTAAATTGATGCTGCCGGTCGATGCGGTGGTTGCTAAAGAATTTAAAAATGAGTCCGAGCATCAGTCTGTGGCGATGAATGCTATTCCAGCGGAATGGATGGGCGTGGACATCGGGCCGAAGACGGTTGATTTATTTACGAAAGAAATTCTGAATGCCGAGACGGTTGTGTGGAACGGGCCGATGGGTGTTTTTGAAATGCCGAATTTCGCTAAAGGCACGAAAGCAGTGGCGGATGCGTTGGTCAAGGCGACGCAAAAAGGCGCTTCGACCATTGTAGGCGGCGGCGATTCAGCGGCGGCGATTTCCGAATTCGGATACGAAAAGCAAGTCAGTCACGTGTCTACCGGCGGCGGCGCTTCATTGGAATTTCTGGAAGGAAAAATTCTGCCGGGTTTGGAGGCATTGACCAATGCCTGATATGCGCAGGAAGCTGATTGCCGGAAATTGGAAAATGTATAAAACGCCTCAGGAAGCGATGCAATTGGTGAAGGCATTGAAGATCAAGTTAACCGATATCCGCAAAACCGACGTGGTTGTTTGTCCGCCGTTTATAGATATTGCCGCAGTCAGAGATATTCTGAAAGACTCGAAAATTACGGTCGGTGCGCAAAATATGTATCTTCAAAAATTCGGCGCATTCACCGGAGAAATTTCCGCGCCGATGATCAAAGATGCCGGCTGCGAATGGGTGATCATAGGACATTCCGAACGCCGTCAGTATTTTCATGAAACGGACGAATCGGTCAATCAGAAAATAAAATTTGCCGTTGCCGAAGGTCTCCGCCCGATTGTATGCATCGGAGAAACGCTTGAACAGCGGCAATCCGGTGAAACAGCGAATGTCATCACACGCCAGTTTACCGGAGCTTTTAAAGCAATTGATGCCACAGAATTTGGAAAAGTGGTTATTGCGTATGAGCCGGTGTGGGCTATCGGTACGGGTAAAAATGCAACGGCTCAGGAAGCGGAGGATGTTCATAAACACATTCGCAGCCTGATCGTTCAACATTACGGGCAAACTCTCGCTAACGCAACGGTCATACTGTATGGCGGGAGCGTGAAACCGGAGAACGCGCAATCATTGTTGTCATGTCCGAATATCGACGGGGCTTTAGTCGGTGGTGCCAGTTTGGATGCTGAACAATTTATCGCCATCGTTCGCACGGCTGAAAATTTGAATTAAATTTCATTTTATATTTTACTATGTAAGGAGTTATCAGGATGTTTGTTTTTTTAGTGGTCATTCATATCATCGTCAGCGTGCTGTTGGTGGTCGCGATTTTAATGCAATCGAGCAAAGGCGGAGGACTTGCAGGAACTTTCGGAGGCGGCGGTTCGACGGCGTTTCTGAGCGGACGTCAGGCCGCGGACACGTTGACCAAAGCGACCGTTGTGCTGGCGATTTTATTTGCTCTGCTTAGCATCGGCCTCAACGTGAAAGGATTACGGGATACGGGAGCCGATCAAGGCATTATTGAAAAAGAACTGGAGCAGCAAGGCGGCGCGCCGACATTACCCGCGCAGGAATAATTTTTTACGATGTTACGGTAATTTTTTATTGAATTTTTTTTAAAAATTAGATACGTTACCGTCGTAACGTTCATGATCGTAACATCTTGCCGAAGTGGTGGAATTGGCAGACACACCATCTTGAGGGGGTGGCGCCGCGAGGCGTGCGGGTTCAAATCCCGCCTTCGGCACGTTATTAAAAGTTCTCATTTCTGATTCGACCGGTCATTCGTTTCTCATCTTAAATTTTGTCTAAAAAAATAAAAAACACTCAATCATTATAAACACAGTCGGAGGTGTGCGTAATGAAATCCAATTTAATGTATCTCATGGCGTTGTTGTTAATCGCATTGTTCAGCATGAACGTCTTTGCCCAAGACAATGCTGACGAAGAATATCAACGCAAATTAGAAGCGTGGAAAAAACAGAAAGAAGAAATCGAACGCCAGAACCAGGAAAAAATGAATGCGATGGGCGCTCAGAAAGGTGCGAAGGCGCGCTTCAAAGCCGGCAACGATTATTTCAAACAAGGCGATTATGCCGCCGCCGTGCGTGAATTTCAAGAAGCCATTAAATTGGATCCCAATTATCAAAAAGCGTATGCGAATTTAGGTTTGGCCTATCGTAAACTTGGCGACTTTCAAAGCGCCGTTGCCAATTATGACAAAGCGATCACTATGCCGAATGGCGAGAAAGAAGTCGTCACGACGGCGATCAAATATAAGGCTACGTTATACGTCGATACCAAAGAATTCAAAAAAGCTATCGAGACCATGGACGCTTATTTGAAGGATAATCCGAATGACGATGAAGTCATCTATCTCAAAGCCAAAGCCATGAAAGACGGCCTGGGACAACTGAAAGAATCCATTCCGGTATTTCAGGATGCCTTGGCGAAGGATGCCAATAATGCGAAAGCCCATCTGGAATTGGTCAGCGCCTATAATATTACCGGTGATTTTGATTCTGCCATTAAACATGGACTTCAAGGTATCGGAGTATCGCGCGACGCGGAAACCACGGCCGCGTTGAATTTTGAATTGGCCGATGCTTACCGTAAATCGGGCAATAACGCCGAAGCCATCAAATATTATAATAACTCTAAGACCAGCCGCCGTTGGAGAGAATCGGCCGAATATTGGCTCAAAAATTTAGGTTCCAAATAATAATTTTAAAAAAAACTGCATGAGCGAATTGATCGAAGGTTGGGCCGTCGTGAGGACGGTCGATTATGAACATCAGGCCGATATGATTTGCGACCAGCTTGCGGCCGCCGGCATTGAAAGCACTGTTTTGTCGCAAAAGGATCATATGAACGTCGTGTGGGTTGGCGATTTATCGGCCGTCAAAGTGCTCGTTCCGAGTGAGCATTTGAATGCAGCGTTGGAAATTGTCAAGGATATAGAATTGCCGGAGATGGCTTTAGACGAAGATATGGATGTGGGCGAAGGAGAAGACGAAACCTCCGATGAGGACAAAGACGAAAACGACGAAAGTTAGACGTTCATGCCGGCGGTTCCATCACCGATCAAAGTCAGCGCAGTTTCTTATTTAAATACCAAGCCGATTATATACGGTTTAGAAAATAACCGGTTGTCTCATCGTTTTGATATCCGTTACGATATTCCTTCAGTATGCGCCAAACATTTGGCCGATCACACCGTTGATTTGGCTCTTATCCCATCAATTGAATATTCCCGAATCAGAGAAACCATTTCACTTTTTATCGTACCGTCCGTTGCCGTAACTTCACGCGGCGAAGTGCGAAGCGTCGAACTTTTCTTTAATCGCGGACTCGATCAGATTCGAACTGTTGCCGTAGACAGCAGTAGCCGTACATCGGTCGCACTGCTCCGCATTATTCTAGGCGAAAAATTCGACATCCAACCTGAATTGATTGAAATGGATCCGAACTTACCGAACATGTTATCCAAAGCGGATGCGGCGTTAATCATCGGTGACAACGCATTGCATTATTACGATGCTGCCGATAACCGATTGGATTTGGGCGAAGAATGGAACGACCTGACGGACGGGCTTCCGTTCGTATATTCTTTTTGGGCCGGCATTCCGGATCGACTGAATGCGGCTGACGTCAAAACCTTAATGGATTCACGCGATTTAGGATTGGCACATATCAAAGAAATTTCCGATATTTACCGGCAAGATCATGCGCCCGGTCAGAGCGCCGGCTTTTATGAAAAATATCTGACCGAAAATATTCGCTATGAATTGGGAAAAGAAGAAATCGAAGGTTTAAAAGAATATTTGAGTTACTGTTTTTATTACGGACTGATAGGGGAGATTCCCGAGATCATATTTTACAATATGGAATAGTGAGGGCTTATGTCTGAAGAAATATGGGAAAAACAAATTATCAATGATCAACACGGTAAAATCAAACGCTATACTTTTTTTAATCCGGCGACCAACGGGCTAGGCGCTTGGCTTGAATTCATACGTATCGAAGACGCGAACGTAGACGGGTTGAACCATCAAAGAAAATTAACCTTTGAATTCGAACATGGAAAAGGTTTTTTGTGGATAACCGACGCCGATGGCAATTTTCGTAATCCTTTATATGAGCGTCAATGGTTTTACGGCGAATTGGTGCGGAATGGACATTCGTGCATGGCACGATTTCGTTTTATCGATGAAGTCAGCACCGGTCATGAACAAGGTATCAGAATTTTTACCCATTGGCAGCCCGGCGCATGGAAATCGTTTCCGAAAACTGACCGGCAAGGCAAGCTTACCGATTTTAACGTCGATTTAAATTTCGGATGGAGCGTTAATGGGAATGCGTATCATTGGGAACCCAAACCGGTAACGAGCGCATCGGCGGAAGAAACCAAAGAAGTAAAAAAAGCTCCAAAAACTTTTGTGCCCGGCGGTCAAAAAGAATCGAAACCGGCCAATATGGCTGCCGAAACGCCGGCTGAAACCGCTCCAGTGAAAAAGCCAAAAATTTTTGTTCCGAAAAACAAACCTACGACGTAATTCTGCGAACGCAAAAAAGTTTTGATTTGATTTTACTTTAAGTTTTAGTAATATCGGGTAAGGAAACAGAAAGAAGGTTATGGAAATACAGGTTGAAATCAAATGGATCATTGAAGACGAACAAAGCAATGGTTACATCCTTCAGCTTGTTGAATTGAATGCGGACCGGAGCCGGGTGTTGCCGGTTGTTATCGGCGCGCCGGAAGCCCATGCCATAGCGCTTGAACTTCAGGGGATTAAGCCTTTCAGGCCGTTCACGCACGACCTTGCCGTCCAGTTTCTCGAAGCGCTAGATACCGAAGTTAAAAAAGTCGTCATTACTGAACTCAATAAAAACACTTTTTTTGCATCGATTCATTTGAACAGCAACAGCATGGGCGACCAAGTGATCGATGCGCGTCCGTCGGATGCCATTGCCATCGCTATTCGAGTGGGCGCTCCGATTTATGTGCACGATGAAGTGATGAATATGGCAAGCCTCGAAATCGATGCCCAGTCGGGCAACTATATTCGCCCGAATAAAGGCGTGGAAGAAGTTGACCAAGTTACCACCGGCGGAAAAACCAAACTTGAAAAATTAGAATCGGAATTACAAAAAGCTGTCGAATCGGAAAATTACGAACTCGCGGCCAAATTGCGCGATCAAATCGGTCTTCTCAAATCAAAAAATCAATAGTTCCGACCCCTCCTGACAGGCTCGCATGTTTCTATTAGCCCGTTATATTCTTCGCGAACACATCGGCCCTTTCTTCTTTGCGCTTACGCTGATCACGTCCATGCTCGTGCTTAATTTTGTATTGCAGGCCATGCGCTACATCATCGGCAAAGGAATCAGTTTGCAGGTGATCTTTGAATATATTGTTTATAACCTTGCGTGGATCATGGTGTTGGTTGTTCCGATGTCCGTGCTGGTGGCTACGATCATGGCGTTCGGGCGGATGTCCTCGGATAATGAAGTGACGGCCATCAAAGCCGGCGGCATAAGTTTTTACGGTCTCATCATGCCGGTTTTGCTTGCCTCGGTCGTCCTCGCGATCGCTCTGGTGGAATTCAACGACAAGGTTTTACCGATAGCTAACCACAAAGCGCGCGTATTGAAAAAAAATATTCAAAATAAACGCCCGACGCTGTCAATCGAACCCGGTGTTTTTCTCGAGGATCTTGAGAATTTCAGTATGATTGTTGAGAATAAAGATGAACTGGGTTCGGGCATTTACGGCGTGACAATTGTTGATAAATCCCAGCATAGTGTTTGGCGTACTATCGTGGCTGAAAAAGGAAAAATCGAAATCGACGAATCGAGCGAAGCCATGATCGTGACGTTAGAAAACGGTGAAATTCATGAAATGAATTTCCGAAAGATGGAATCGTATCAAACCGTTCATTTCGCCGTACATCGCGTCAATATTCCCGTCGAAAATCTGACGCTCAAAAAAAGCGATGAGACATTTCATAACGACCGTGAAAAGAACATTGGGCAATTGATGGGCGACGTTTTGCGCCATCAGAAGGAACGTGACCGCCGTCTTGAACTTGCCGCATCGGCGTTGTCGGACGAACCGGCCATGATGGCTCAACTCGATAAAAAATTTCAAGTCATGGCCAATGATTTTTTTCTTCAAAGCTCGATTTTTGAAAAAATCAATGAATGGTTTGTCCGCATTAATATCCGGGATACTGCGGCCGTGATCAGACCGAAAGCGGAGTTGCCGGACGATATTCGTTTGCTGCTCAGGACGATACTGAAAGATTCCATCAAAGCAGATTCAAATGTTGCCATTCTGAAAAACAGTATCGGCCGTGCAGTCAAAAAAGATTCGCTCCAAATTATCGGTCTCAACGTTTTGCAAGACACATCCAGAACTACGAAAATCATGACGTCACAGCAACTGGCATCCAATCTTTCTTCAGCGGCAAACTATCAACGTATGATCGATCAACTCATGGTGGAAGTGAATAAAAAATATTCCATTCCAATGGCATGTATTATTTTTGTTTTATTGGGCGCGCCAATCGGGGTAAAGGCACGGCGCGGCAACCTTGGCCTCGCCGGCGGGATCAGTTTATTTTTTTTCATCGCGTATTATTTCTGTCTCGTTTTGGGAGAGGATTACGCCGACCGACAATTACTTAATCCGTTTTTTGCCATGTGGTTTCCGAATTTATTTTTGGGCATGATCGGGGTTGTATTGACCTATCAAACGGCCAGCGAACGTACGTTTGGATTGCACGGCATTTTTTTCTGGATAGTGGATAAATTGATTTATCCGATCAGACGGATGTTTAATAGAGGGAAGGTTGTGTCATGAGCGGTCATCAATTTATTTTTGGACGGCGGGCCGTCGTGGAAGCATTGCGATCGGGCAGCCATATCGAAGAAATCTGGATTGCAAAAAGCGCTCATGGAGAAGCGATCCGTGAAATCCGAAGCCTGGCCGATCCGCTCGGTGTCCGATTGAAGGAAGCAGAAGGCAAGAGAATGGATACGATGGCCGCCGGCAAAAATCATCAAGGTATTCTTGCGATGATTCGTTCGTTTGATTTTCATTACGTGGAATTGGAGGAAGTTTTATCGGCTGCAGAAGAACGCCGGGAAAAGCCGCTCGTTGCAATTTTGGATGAAATTACCGATCCGCACAATTTAGGCGCCATTATTCGCAGCGCGGAATGCGCAGGATTTCATGGCGTAGTTATTCCAAAACATCGTTCGGCGGAAATCAATGCTACCGTGATGAAAACATCGGCCGGCGCCGTTTCGCATATTCGCATTGCGCAAGTGACGAATTTAACCCAGGCGATTGAAACGTTAAAAGAAAAAGGTCTGTGGATTTATGGTACGGACACGAATGCCGAAAAGATGTATTATGAAATTGATCCAAAAGACGGAGTTGGGATTGTTATCGGCAGTGAAGGTAAAGGTATGCGTAAAGCCATCGCCGATCACTGTGATTTCCTGATCAAAATTCCCATGCGCGGTAAACTCCAGTCGTTAAACGCATCCGTTGCCGCCGGAATCATTTTTTTTGATGTGATTCGACGCCGTTACATATAATATCATAAATAACATGCCATACTTATTTCGTATGATCATAGGGTGCCTGTACATTTTTATCGGGATTGTTTTTTTTCTTTTTCAGCCAATAGCGTTGCCGTATTTTTATCAAATGATGTTGGGAATTATTTTTACGTTGTATGGAATTTATCGAATCATTGTCACACGTTATCGGCAAAACATTTCGCCGGCGGATCGTGAGAGCTGATCTGCTTTTACTATTGCTGTTTGGTTGTAAAGGCAGTTCGGATTTGATGACGCCGACGAGCGGGCGCTTGGCCATCGCGTGTGATGAAGCCATTGCTTACGCGGTAACTTACGAAGGTCAAGCATTCATGACGGATTATGCCGATGCGCAACTTACTTTTCAATATTCCGATGCGTCGAGCGTGATCGGTGATTTATTAAACGGCAAAGTAACATGTATTGTGAGTTCGCGTGAAATGGATTCGTCGGAAACAGCGCGCGCTATAGCGAGCGGCAGGAAATTTTTTTCACAGAAATTTGCGTTAGATGGTTTGGCTTTTTTAGTTCATCGTGATAACCCCGTTGTGAATCTTGATAAAAACCAGTTAGAAGCGATGTTTGCCGGCCGCGTTTTGAGTTGGAGTGATCTTAATATTCCGTTTGATCAGCCAATTTTGATCGTAACTGATGGTGAAAACTCCGGAAACAATGTTTTGTTGAAGCGTGAATTTGCGCCGGATTGGCAATTGACGCCGGCAGCCATATCGCTGCCGACCGATTCATCTGAATTTATAGCCTATCGCATTATGGATTTCATAATATCCAATACCAATGCGATTGGATATGTCAGTTCATCGTGGCTGGGTAATAATTCTGAATATCTGAAAAGAGCGCCGGGTCTGAAAATTCTCAAAATCGCGCGTCATGATTATGGCAAGCCCGTCGATCCCATACAAGGTTATATTTATCGCGGCGATTATCCTTTTCGAAGAATGCTCTTTGTCATGCATGGCGAAGAAAAACCGGGATTAGCGGCCGGATTCACCGCATTTCTAACCGGTAACAAAGGACAAAAACTTTGTCTGGATTTAAATCTGGTGCCTGCGATTAATCCTGTTAAATTAAAATACGAATAAATACTTTAAACCAATTCGGAATACTTTCCATCTATTATCAGGTTATTCTGAATAATTGGAGGTTCAGGCAATGAAACAATCGGTGTTTATGACGGTTCTGCTGGTGATTGCGTTTGGAGTATCGTGGATAGTTTATGAATTTATTTTCGGAGCGGATAATGATGCATTCGGGTTGCATTACATCTATGCAGGCGGATATTTGGTTGTTGTATTAATGACGCTTTCGATTATGGTCATTACCTACATTTTCGAACGATTGTTGTCATTGCGCAAAGCTTATGGCAAGGAAGCGTTGCCTGTATTTGTAAAAAAAGTAGAGAAAGCGTTGATGGAGAATAACATAACCCAGGCTATTGCTGCGTGTGATCAGCAAAAAGGTTCATGCGCTGAAATTGTCAGATCCGGATTGGAAAGCTATCAACGCGCACAAACACTGCAATGGAGCCTTGACAAACGTTTGACCGAGACCCGCCGTGCTTTGGAGGAAGCCACCTCGTTGGAAGTGCCGTTATTGGAGCGCAACCTGATCGCCATTTCGACCATTGCTTCGATATCGACGATGGTCGGGCTACTGGGAACGACGTTGGGTATGATTCGGTCATTCAAAGCGCTTGCACAATCCGGCGCTCCCGATGCGATTCAATTATCGCTTGGTATTTCGGAAGCTTTGATCAACACGGCCGGCGGATTATTTGCAGCGATTGTTGCCATCGTCGCTTACAATTATTTTGTCAACAAAGTTGACGCTTATACTTATATGATCGACGAAGCCAGTTACAGTATGGTATCGATTTTGTCGACAACGGCTAAGGATCAGTAATTGTGGGACGAATTAAGAAAAAAAGGATTGGCATTAGACTCGACATGACTCCGATGGTTGATGTCGCGTTTTTGCTGTTAACTTTTTTCATGCTCACGACGACTTTTCGTCCGCCGGAAGAAGTTCAGGTCAACGTGCCGGATTCGCACTCTGAACTTAAATTGCCGAGTGCGAATGTGATTACGCTCTCCGTTACCAAAGAGAAAACGATCTGGATGAATGTCGATGCGCAGACAGTGCGTGCACAAGTTTTCGGGTTGGATTACGCGAAAAGAGCCGGGAAGGAGGTAACGCTTGAAGAACTGCCTGAGCTCATTCGCCGTGCTCAGCTCGAAAATATGGCGATCCGAGGCGCCAAGGAAATCATGCAAGTTATTGTCAAAGCGGACCGGGACGCTGATTACGACGTCATCAGTGATATTTTAGATATTCTTCAGGCTGCGAAAATTACGACTGTGAATTTTGCTACGAATCTGGAAAAATAATGGCCGAAATCATTCAAAAACAGTCGCGGGGAAAAACCAAACGGCATATCAAACGCGTTGGCGTTCGTTTAGATATGACGCCGATGGTCGACGTTGCATTTTTATTGCTGACTTTTTTTATGTTAACCACCGCATTCCGGTTACCTCAAACATTGGAAATCAGTATTCCTGAAGAAAAAGGTGAGGAAAACGAGACACGGATTTCCGAAGAAAGCATTCTGCAAATCCGCGTCACGAAAGACAATGATGTTTATTGGAATCTTGGGAGAACCGTTCCGAAAAAAATTTCAAAGGATGAATTAAAAAATATTTTTTTCAATCAAAGCGATATATTCATTCAACAAGCTTCCGGCGGTTTGACGGTAAAAGAGAAGTATAAACTGGTTGTCCTGATTAAAATCAGCCGGCAAAGCAAATACGCCAACATGATCGACGTTGTGGATGAATTGAATCTTGCGATCAATTCACTCAATGATAAATATCATTTAAATGCACCGTCGGAAAAATTATCTCCACGTTTTTCATTCTCTGCGTTCACCGATGCCGATCTTGAAGCCATTCAGTCTGCAAATCCCTAATCAAATAGCACACGTCCATAGCTTCTATTTGTCTCTATTTTACTAATTCTTAACTTGACAAATTGTGGTCTGCATATTATATTTCGACCGACCAGTCGGTATGTGAATGTATTAATTTTACATTAAAATATTAATAAATATAAGTTTAATTCAATGACAATAACCCAACAGTCAGAAGACGTTAAGAAAAATCAAATATTAAAGTCAGCTCACGAGTGTTTTTCCAAGCGTGGATTTGACGCGGTCACGATGGAAGAAATTGCCAAAGACGCCGGATTGAGCAAAGGAGCGGTCTACTGGTATTTCAAGAGTAAAGATGAACTGATTCTCGAATTGGTCAAAAACTGGTGCAAAGTCGGTGAAAATGCTTTGTATAAAATGGCGCTCGAATGTCCGCTCGAAGAACTGATTTATAAATATCCGACGTATGTCATTCATGAAATGGATTTACAGCACCACTACAAATTGATATTTCATTTATGGTCACGGTCGATGGAAAACGAATCAGTTTACAAAGAATTGCGTGAAGCCATCATGGACGGAAGGAAAAAAGCGATCGAATTTATCAAAACCGCAATAGCCAAACAATTATTTAAACCTGAAATCGACCCGAATGCGCTTGCATTGACGGTGGACGCGCTGTTCGACGGGCTGATGGTACAATGGCATTTTGACCGATCCATGGATATTGAAAAAAGCTGGAAAAGCTCTATTGATATGCTCATGGCCGGCGTTCGATAAAAAAATACAGGAGATCAATACATGCAGTGGATAGGTTATAGTGTTTGCGTGTCATTAATTTTTTCACTCAATGCGCAGGAGCGTGAATTGAACATGGATGAGGCTATCCAACTTGCTGCCAAAAACAACAACAGTTTGGAAATGGCGCGGTTAGAAATGAGTAAAGCCGATCAACAGGTTCGCGAAGCGTACGGTAACGCGATGCCGTCCTTGTCGTTTGACGGAACTTATACGCGCGCTTTAAAAAAACCGGTGTTTTTTCTTCCGGATTTTGATAATCCTGATAACGGGGAAGTGACGCCGATCGAAATAGGTTCGGATAATTCCATCGCCGTGGGATTTACCGCCATCCAAGTTCTGTTTAATTCGGCCGTTTTCACCGGCGTTGGCACGGCTAAAATTTATCAGAAGTCTTCTCGTGAACTTTACCGTGCGGAATACAACAAAACCGTATCGGACGTTAAAAAAGCTTTTTATCAAGTACTGCTCTCGCAGCAAGTGTATGAAACGACGAAAGCCAGCATGGCTAATGCGGAAGAGAATTTCCGAAATGTAAAAATTTTAAATCAACAAGGCATTGTCTCCGATTACGATCTGATTCGCGCAGAAGTTCAGGTCGAAAATATCCGGCCGCGCGTTATCGAAGCGGAACAAAATGTTTTGGTTGTGACCAACGCACTGAAAATTCTTTTAGGCATCGACGCTGAAACGAAGGTTCGTGTCAAAGGCGAATTGGCGCTTCTGGAAGTTGATAGTACGCTGTTAAACGCGCAAACGGCTATTGAGAATAACGCCAATCTCCACGCACTGCAGTATCAAAAACAAGTTAACCGTGAAATCGCAACGATCCGGCGATCGGAATTTCTGCCGACGTTGTCGGCGTTCGGCAATTATCAATGGCAGGCCCAGAAAAATTCGTTCGACTTCGCGCAAAAAGATTTTGTCGGTACATCCCAGGTCGGTTTGTCATTGAGCATCAATTTGTTCAACGGATTTCAAACTTCCGCACGCGTTTATCAGGCGAAAATTGACGAACTTAAAGTAGAACAACAAGTGCGTTACACGCGCGAAAGCATCAAAACAACATTACAGAGCATTGCCCTGCGCCTTGAAGAAGCGCACAAACGAGTGACGAGCCAAAGCCGCACTGTGGAATTGGCCGAAAAAAGTTATAAAATTGCCAACACGCGGTATCAAACAGGTTCAGGAACGCAATTAGAAGTCAATGACGCGGATTTGGCTTTGCTGCAGGCGCGTCTGAATCGCATTCAGGCCGTGTACGATTACATGGTCACGCGGGTTGATCTAGAAGAAATTTTAAGTTATCACAATCCCACTCAAAATTAGTATGGTGCAGTTATGAGAAATCTAATACAATCGGCAGTCTTTTTAATCTATGCGGCATACGTCATGTCGTGCAATTCATCGAACGCCGGATCGTCATCGGAAAAAACCATTGAAAAAGAATCGGTCGTATTTGTCAAAACCGAAAAAGTAATAGCCAGTGATTTTGCCGAAACGATCAAGTTAACCGGCGTTATTGAGTCGTTGGATAATATCATCGTTCCAGCAGAAGAGAGCGGGCGCATTGTAGAATGGCATGCGGCCAAAGGTTCGTACGTTCAGAAGAATCAAGCGCTGGCCAAAATTGACGATGCCGCCATCAAATCGGCGTACGATGCCGCGTTGGCGAATTATAATATGGCCGACGTTAATTATCGCAAGCAAAAATCTGCGTTCGAAGAACAGGCTATTTCGGAACTTCAGTTGAAAAACCTGGAATATCAACGCGACGCGGCCAAAGCGCAGGCCGATCTTGCAAAGTTGCGATTGGACAAAACAGAAGTGCTGAGCCCGATCGATGGAGTTTTAAATGAACGATACGTGGATGCAGGAGAATTGGCCGTCTTGGGTCAACCGGTGGCGCAAGTCATTGACATGAATCGATTGAAAGTGATGGTGGGCGTACCGGAGCGTTATGCCAAAAGCCTCAGGATGAATCTTGAAGTTGAATTTACCGTCGATGCTTATCCCGGAGACCAGTTCAAAGGAAAAATCAGTTTCGTCGGATCAGCGGTCAATGCCGATAACCGGACGATACCCGTTGAAATTTATTTTAATAACGTTCAAAACAAATTAAAGCCGCAAATGATTGCCGTGGTCAATTTACAATTAGCCACTACTTCGAAAGCGATTTTGATTTCACAGGATTATGTTCAGCAAATTGACATGGGGCGATTGGTCGTGTATGTTGCCAAAAACGGAGTAGCGGAAGAACGCGCCGTTCAGGTTGGAGGAACGGACAATCATCGCGTGCGCATTCTCAGCGGTCTTCGGGAAGGCGAAGATTTGATTACGGTCGGTTATCAGAACGTTATTCACAATCAGAAAATCAAAATTCAGGAATAACATGAAACTCTGGAATTTAGCTGTCGATAATAAAGTCACGGTCTATATCCTGATTTTTATAATTGTTCTTCTCGGTTCGATGTCGTACAGCGGACTTCCACGTGAAGCCGCGCCGGATATATCGATTCCGCTGGTGATCGTTTCCGTTCCGTATGTCGGCGTAAGTCCGTCGGACGTGGAAGGACTTGTAACGCAGCCTTTGGAAAAAGAACTAAAATCGCTTAAGGACGTCAAAGAAATTACTTCATCTTCCAAAGAAGGTTTGTCGACGATCCGGATTGAATTCGAAACTGAAGTTGATATCGACGAAGCGCTGCGGCGCGTGCGGGACAAAGTCAATCAAACAAAACCGAAATTGCCGACTGATATTTTAGAACCCGTCATCAGTGAGATCAATTTTAGCGAATTTCCAATTATGTTCGTGACGCTCGGTGGCGATCTGGGTCTGGCCAGGATGAAAAAAATTGCCGAAAATATTCAGGATAAAATCGAAGCGATTCCGGGCGTATTGAGCGCCGAGATTACCGGCAGCCTCGAACCTGAAGTTCAAGTCAATTGTGACGTGAATCGTTTGAAAGGTTATGAAATCGGATTCGACGATGTGATCAATGCGATCCGTGGGGAAAATGTAACGACGCCGGGCGGCTCGATTGACAACGGTACGACGGAATACAGCTTGCGTATTCCCGGCGAATTCGCATCGCCCAAACCCATCGAAGATATTGTGGTGAAAATGCGCAACGGATATCCGGTTTATGTTCGTGACGTGGCGACGATTGATTATGCGTTTGAGGATCGTCTTACTTACAGCCGGCTCAATAGCCAGCCGGTTTTGACATTGACGGTCAAAAAACGCGCGGGGGAAAATCTGATCAATATTGCCGATGGAGTCAAAAAAATTCTGGATGAAGAAAAAGCGACATTTCCGCCTGGCTTGATTGTCAATATCACCAACGACATGTCCATTGAAATCCGGCGTTCCGTCAAAGAGCTTGAAAACAGCGTCATGACGGGAATGTTTCTTGTCGTGATGGTTTTGTTTATGTTTTTTGGAATGAAAAATTCCTTTTTGATCAGTACGTCCATTCCGCTGTCGATGATGATTGGTTTTATCGTATTGAGTTTGATGGGCATCACGCTCAATTTTGTTGTATTGTTTACGCTCGTTCTGGTATTGGGGATTTTAGTGGATGATGCCATTGTGGTGATTGAAAATATTTACCGGCATCAACACGAATATGGCAAGAATCCGATTCAGGCTGCCAAGGACGCTACGAGCGAAGTTTCCATTCCGGTTGCCACGTCGACGTTCACTACGATTTCAGGATTTTTGCCCATGCTGTTTTGGCCGGGCGTAATCGGTGATTTCATGTCGTATTTGCCGCTGACGCTTATCGTGATGATGAGCGCATCGCTTTTTACGGCCTACGTGATCAGTCCGACGCAGGGCGCCCAATTCATCGACTATCACAAAGAGATGAATCAGTTGAAGTACGCCATGGACAAAAAGCATTGGTGGGCGCATTATAATCCGTTTAGCCGGATTTATCATTACGTCGATACGCATTTTTTCCCGCGCGCGCAGGAAGAATACGTCAAGACTTTGCGGTGGACCTTAGCGCATAAAGGTTTGACGGTCTTCGCTTCCGGCGTTCTTTTGGTCGTGATGACGGTATTGTTTGGAATATTCAACAAAGGCATTGAATTTTTTCCTGAAACGCAGCCGAATCAGGTTATCGTCAATATCGCTATGCCGGCCGGGACGCCGCTGGAAACAACCAATGAAATATCACTCATGATCGAAGACCGTTTGCGCCGTGTCAAGGGTGTGGAAGACATGGAATTCGTCGTTTCCAATGTGGGAACGTCCGAAGATCCGTTTGATATGGGCGGACAGGGAACGCCGAATAAAGCACAGGTGTCGATTAATTTTTATGAGAAGTTGAAACGGAAACAAGATTCATTTATAACGCTGGAAAATGTCCGCGAAACTGCTAAAGGAATTGCAGGAGCTGAGATTAAAGTTGCTGCGCAAGAAAACGGACCGCCGGTTGGCGCCCCGGTAAGCATTGAAGTTTCAGGAGATGACTTTACAACTTTGGCTAAATTATCAGCCCAAATTCAAGATGAGATTCGGGGCGTTCCAGGCTTGGTCGATCTGAAGGACGACTACGATGCCGGCAAACCGGAAATTCAGATCATAGTCGATCGCGAAAAAGCTGCGTTATTGGAAATGAACACGGCACAGATTGCGATGGCCGTTCGAACCGCCGTCAATGGCACCGAAGCTTCGAAATATCGTATTGGCGAAGACGAATACAAAATCACCGTACGGTTGAAAGAAGATCAACGCAATACTCCTCGCGATCTTGAAAATCTGAATATTACGTTCATGAATAATCAAGGCAAATTGCTGTCGATTCCTTTGATTGCCGTCGCATCGGTTGATCGCAGCAACGGCGTTTCAAATATTCGGCGTAAAGATTTGAAGCGCGTCATTACCATCACCGGCGATGCGCAAGGACGTCTTGCCAATGACGTCTTAAAGGATGTTCAGGAAAAATTATCGAAATATCCATTGCCCAATGGCTATCGCATCGAATATACCGGCGAGAATGAAGAAATGGACAAAGCTGCCGCATTTTTGTTTAGAACGCTTATCATTACGATTCTCCTGATATTCCTGGTGATGGTGTCTGAATTTAATTCAGTCAAAGTGCCGTTGGTGATCATGGTCTCAGTGCCGCTTTCGTTGATCGGCGTATTCATCGGATTACTTATAACCGGTACGCCCTTTGGCGTGATCATGACGGGAGTTGGTGTTATTGCGCTTGCCGGGATTGTGGTTAAAAATGCAATCGTCTTGTTGGATTTTACCAAGCACTTGCGCGGAAGCGGCATGTCGTTGGATGAAGCGCTGGCGGAAGCGGGACGCACGCGGTTACGCCCGGTTATGCTAACTGCCGGAACGACGATTCTTGGCATTCTGCCTCTGGCCACCGGGATTGATTTTGACTGGAGAGAATTCCA
>JABWBZ010000269.1 GCA_013359335.1 bacterium | reverse complement strand
ACCAATATGGCCGGCCGCGGTACGGCTATTAAACTGGGGGAGGGTATTAAGGAACTCGGCGGCTTGCAGATCATTGGAACGGAGCGGCATGAATCGCGGCGTATCGATTTACAGTTGCGCGGACGAAGCGGACGGCAGGGCGATCCTGGCGCTTCGGTATTTTTTATTTCCCTCGAAGACGATCTGATGCGTCTGTTCGGATCCGAAAGGATTGCGCGCGTCATGGACCGTCTTGGCGCTGAAGAAGGGGAAGTCATTTCGCATCGCTGGATTACCAAAGCGGTCGAACGCGCTCAGAAAAAAGTTGAAATGCGCAATTTCAGCATCCGCAAGCGTTTGCTGGAATACGATAATGTGATGAATCAGCAGCGCGAAATCATTTATTCCCGCCGCCGCCGTGCGTTGATGAATGAAAATATCAAAACCGAATTTCTGGAAATCATGGATGAATTTATCGAGCTCTTGTACGATAAATTCACCAATAAACAGCAGCATCCGGAGGACTGGGACCTGGACGGTTTACAGGAATTTTTGCTTCGTATATGCGGTATTCAAATC
The DNA here is from genome assembly GCA_013359335.1 of bacterium. Lineage (GTDB taxonomy): Bacteria > CLD3 > CLD3 > SB21 > SB21 > JABWBZ01. The sequence continues at coordinate 4,160 of JABWBZ010000269.1, read as the reverse complement.
AACAAAGAAGATTTTTATTCGATCCGGTTGGACCAATTTAGCGATAAGCTCCGTTCAATTTTGAATGAACGTTACGAAACGCGTGAGCAGGTTTGGACGCCAGAAAACATGCGTCGCATCGAACGCATCGCCATTCTTAAGACGATCGATGAACGCTGGAAGGAACATCTTCGTGAAATGGAAGAATTCAAAGAAGGTATCCATTTACGCGGTTACGGCCAAAAAGATCCGTTGATCGAATATAAGACGGAGGGTTTCGACATGTTCATGCAACTGCTCGACCGGATTACGACCGAAGCCGTTGAATTTGTTTTCCGTGCGGAACCTGTTCAGGAAATGGAGCAACAAATGATCAAGCGTGCGCGCGCTTTGAAGACTGTACACGCATCGTCGGAAGGAATGGGCTACAGCGGTGGCGGCGAACAGGCGCAAGAGCAGAAAGCGGCGAGTCACACGCCCGTCAAAGCCGAACAAAAAGTCGGCCGCAACGATCCATGCCCGTGCGGCAGTGGAAAAAAATATAAACATTGTCACGGACGATAAACTTTTGTTGCGAAAGAATTAAGATGGTAGTTACAACGACGGATTTTAAAGAACTCAAACTTTTTCGTAGAGGAAAGGTACGCGATGTTTATGAAGTGGAAGATAAACTGCTTATCGTCGCTACTGACCGCATTTCGGCTTTTGATGTAATTATGCCGAATCCAATTCCTGAAAAAGGTAAAATTCTGACACAAATATCGTTGTATTGGTTCGATCAGACCAAAGATATTGTTCGCAATCACCTGATCAGTTCGGATGTGACGCAATATCCGACCGTGTGTAAATCCTATTCTCAAATTTTGTCCGGACGCAGCATGTTGGTTCACAAAACCGATCCACTTCCTGTTGAATGCATCGTTCGCGGTTATATTTCCGGTTCTGGCTGGAAGGAGTATCAGCAAAGTTCTACGATTTGCGGTATTCCGCTGGCTAAAGGTTTGAGAGAATCTGAGAAATTTTCTGAACCAATTTTTACGCCGTCGACCAAAGCGGAAAGCGGTCATGATCAGAATATTTCATTTGAAAAAATGAAAAGCCTTATTGGTAATGAAACGGCTGAAAAAGTTCGAGAGATGGCTTTGAAGATTTATGTGAAAGCGCAATCCGTAGCTGAAAGAAAAGGGATTATTATTGCCGATACGAAAATGGAATTTGGAATCAAAGATGGACAAATTATTTTAATCGATGAACTGCTTACCCCCGATTCATCCCGATTTTGGCCGGCGGGACTTTATAAAGCCGGAGGAAGTCAGCCTAGTTTTGACAAACAATTTCTACGCGATTATCTGATTGCCATTCGTTGGGATAATAACACGCCGGCGCCTCATTTGCCGGATGAGATTATAAACAAAACCAAAGAGAAATATGAAGAGGCTTTGCGGTTATTGACGCAATAAATTTTATTCCAATTTTTTTAACAAAATTTTCCAAATCGGTTCCGGTACTGGTACGACCGACAATCGTGGCTGCCTTACAAGTTTTAAATCTTTAAATTGACTATCCGCTTTAACCTCCTTTAGTGTGACCGTTCGATTAAATTTTTTTATCGCCTGAATTTCAATGACCGATAAATCGGCGTGTTTGGGATCCTGGTAAGCCGTCGACACCGTCTCGGCCAGCCCGACAATACATTTCTCATCGCCCGTGTGGTAGATCATCAATTGATCGCCTTTCTGCATGCTCCGAATATTATGCAGCGCGTACGGATTTTTAACTCCGTCCCACACTGTTTTTTTATCGCGTAGGAGATCGTCCATGGAATAAGTGGATGGTTCTGTTTTTAGTATCCAGTAATTCATAAGATCACTCCGTTTATTTTAAATAATAGTGCGTGTTATCGGCAATTGAATAAAGAAAGTTGTTCCAAGATTTTCGACGCTTTCAACGCCGATGTAGCCGCGATGTTCTTCGATTATGGTTTTGACAATAGCCAATCCCAATCCCATGCCGGTTGATTTAGTCGAAAAATGAGGTTCAAAAATTCGTGAAAGATGCTCGCTGGGAATGCCCAAACCATTGTCAGAAACGGATAGGTGAACGGATTCGTTTTTACTGTGCAAGCGAATAACAATCTTAGCGTCTTGTTTGGAAGCCATAGCTGCAGCGGCATTATCGATGAGATTGATCAGAACGCGTTTCATCGCCTCACTATCGCCCTCAATCGGAGGAGTGTCATCGAGTAAAAGTTCTATTGAAATTTTTGAATACAAAGCCGAAACATCACGAACAATTTTTGGCAAATCAATAGGTTTGAACGCTAAAACCGGCATCCGTGCAAACTCAGAAAATTCTTTGGTGAGGTTGCGTAAACTTTCAATCTCTTCCTGAACAATTTCATAACAATCATTCAAAGTTTTTTTGTATCGTTCATCATCACCTTTATAAGAATCTTTGAGTTGCTGAATAGTTAATTGAATCGGTGTGAGAGGATTTTTGATTTCATGGGCGAGGCGTTGTGCTATCTCGCGCCAGGTGGCCATCTTTTCGAGAAAAAGTAATCGTTGTTGCTGGTGCCTGATGTCTACGACCATACGGTTAAACGAATCGGTTAATTTTCCGATTTCGTCCCGGCGCGGCTCCAAAGCTATCTGGTAATCCCAATTTCCTTTTGAAATTTGATCCGTTCCATAAACGAGTTCCTGAATAGGCCGCGTCATGGTGGATGAAAAAAATACGGCAATGCCAATTGAAATAACAATGATAAGCAGATAAACCGTCAAAAATGCAAACAAAAAACTGCGGGTTATCGAATCACGTTCAAATCCGAATGATTTATAAAACTGAAAAACGGCCAGAATATTTTCGGTTTGTTTGGTGAAATCGGCCTTGAGACGGGTCGCGCTCACAAGAATTCCTGGTTTCTGAGTGGCCGTTAAAAAAGGCAATCCCGTCAGGATGGCGCGTTCTTCTTCACGATATTCGGACAAAATAATTTGATTGTCAAGCGCGTCCTTGATCAGCGAGCCGTCATTCAACAACCGGTTAATGCTGCTGTCGTTCGAATAAATGAAAATTAATTGTTCGGCATCGTACACGGCAATTCCGTCTAGATCGTAGGCGTTTGATTTTAGTAAAACATAAAATGGCTGATCTTCTTTTCCATCATACTTTATAGAAGTTGTCCTGTTGAGAAATCGGCGTACGTCGGAAGTTTCCATCAATTGACGCGTGTTTTCGAGACAGATTTTTTTTTCATTCTGGAGAATAGTTCTTGAGAGTTTGATTCCATCCTCAAGCGCCATTTCCATTCTCCGGCTGAAACCGAGATTAAACACTTTTTCCATCATGCTTTGAAATAGAAACGAGAGCGGAATCGCCGGAAAAATGGAAAGAAAGATAAATGCGGCGATCAGCCGGTTTTTAAGTTTTTGGAAAATCATTGATTGGATAATTCTGATAATTTAAAACTTCGGGAATCGAACCAGCCGCTTTTTTTGGATTGGCTTGATCCGAAAAACAACTGAAGCAGGCCGGATAAACTGAAATGGAATTCTTTGCCTGAATTTTCTTCGATAGAACTTTCTTCCGTATCGTTCAGCCAATCCCAAAATGTACGATCCTGTTCCGCGCCAATCTGCTTGATCAAAATCCGTAATCGTATCGTATAAAAGCGGTCACGGCTCAACGATGCAAAACTTATTACATCAATATTCCGTATCGAATTCATATATGATTGCAAAGAATCCAACGATGTGAATTTCTTTTCCGAGGTGGCATTCCGTAGCGAAAATATCTCATCCCAAACGTCGTAATGAATCTGCAACGCATGTTCGCCGCGGGCAATTTCAGCGTTTCCGTCAACGAGTTTCCAACTTAGCGACATATCCATCGGCAATCCGCTCAAGATAGTTCCGGTAACCTTTTCGTTGAAGAAATTATCTAAGGCGGCGTCGAACTGAAGCCGATCGTTACGAACAAAAGGTTTGATTTCTTTGACTTGTCCGTAAAGCAGCGATGACGTGACGCTTAGAACGACAAAGGCTTCATAAATTATTTTTGCAATATGCTTCATCAGAAAGTATATCCGAGAAAAAAATGTAAAGTAAAATCGTCGACCAGTTCCTTACGGCTCGACCGTGTCAAAGGAAATCCAATATCCAAACCGACAACGTTGATAA
>JABWBZ010000268.1 GCA_013359335.1 bacterium | reverse complement strand
TCGTGAAGGTCGGCGACGGCGTGGCCGTGTTTGATGCGCTCCAGCGCAAGGGGGTCATCACCCGGCCCGTGAAGGGCTACGGTCTGCCGGAGTGGCTGCGCGTGAGCGTGGGAACGACGCTGCCGATGGCGACGCCCGTAACGGCGCTGAAATCGAGGCTGGCAGTCGCCAGATAGTCGCGCAGCAGGACGGCGTATTCATCCGGCATTTTGCTGGCGACCGTCATCGACGTTAAAGAGTCGCGAGGACAACATTTTATCATCACGGATGCGGGCATTCATCATTTTCTACGCCCTGCGCTCGTCCACCAAAATCATCCGGTTGTAGTCGCCAATAAATTAAATCAAAAACCGGAATACTCGTACCGCATTGAAGGGCCTTTATGTACAACCTTAGATTGTATAGCCCGTGACGCGATGCTTCCGAAAACCGATGTTGGCGACACGGTCGCTTTTTTCAATGCCGGCGCTTACGGATATTCCGAATCGATGCCGTTTTTCCTCAGCCATGCCGTGCCGGCTGAAACGATGGTTCAAGACGGACGGGCCAAGTTGATCCGCCGGCGCATCGAACCCGCTGAGTATTTGAATTATTGTATTGAGTAAAGTCGTTTATTTTTTTTCTGCAACTAAACATAAAGGTTACCGATTCATGGCTGATGAAAAAAAAATCCAGGAAATTCAGATTAACTTTCCTCCCGACAAGCAAAGCGGCGTGTACGCCAACAATATGGTGGTCGCGCACTCCAAAGAAGAATTCATTCTCGACTTCATGCTCGTTACACCTCCGAACGGCGTCGTCAATGCGCGCGTGATCATGAGTCCTGGCCACGTCAAACGTGTCATCGCCGCGCTCGTGCAAAATATGAAACACTACGAAGAAACTTTTGGAAAAATCGAAGAAGCCAGCGAACCTAAAAATCCCTTTGGTTTCCAAGCTTAGACGGACGATGGGTTATGGACAATGGCTGATGTATGAACCGTGGGCCGCATGTTTGGCACAAACGAAAGCCGCATTTATTGCCAAATTAAGCGCAAGGAAAACCGCATCAATAAATAAAAACAAATCATCCATTGTCCATTAACCATTAAAAGATCGTCCATCATCCATTAAAAAAGAAATCATGAACCGCATTAAAATTATCGACATCCACATTCACATTCAGCCTTGGTGGCAATTGAAGCCGGCAATCCTGGAACGTATGGCCAAAGGCAAAGAAAATTTCAACGCACTCATGGCGTTGATGAAAGATCCGGCGCGTTTAATTGAATTAATGGATCGCGCGGACATTGAAAAAGTCGGATTGATTAATTACGTCAGCCCCGACCTGATGGGATTTGATGACAGCTCCAATGATTTTTCCGCCGAATACCAAAAATATGCGCCTGATCGTTTTATTGCGTTCGGTTCCGTACATCCGCGTTTTACCAAGGACGCCGACGCCGATATTCACAGGCTCATTCACGATCTGGGCATCCGCGCCATTAAAATTCATCCGCCACATCAATTGTATTATCCGAACGATTATCTCAACGGAATGAAAGCGCTGGAAATTATTTACCGGCGATGCGAAGAATGGAACATTCCGGTAATGTTTCACACCGGCACTTCATTTTTCTCAGGCGCGCGGATCAAATACGGCGATCCTATTTACCTCGACGACGTCGCGGTGGATTTCCCGAATTTAAAAATCATCATGGCGCATGGCGGCCGTCCATTGTGGATGGAAACGGCGTTTTATCTTTTACGCCGCCATAAAAATATCTGCATGGACATTTCGTCGATTCCTCCGAAAAAACTGGTCTCTGATTATTTTCCTCGCTTCGAAGAAATAGCTGACAAAGCTCTGTTCGGAACCGATTGGCCCGGACCGTTAGTGGAGGATATTCGGAAAAACGCCGATGAATTTCTTGCCCTCGCACTCAAAGAAGAAACCAAATTAAAAGTCGTTCGAGAAAATGCCCTGAAATTATTTCCGAAATAAATTTCTGAAATGAACATGAAAATATTTGCATCAACGGTAGAATTGGAAATCCGTAAGGCCAATCGTGATTTTTATGATGCAATTGAAAGCCTGAAAATTGAACGGATGGAGGAAATCTGGCTGAATTCAAATGAAATTCAATGTATCCATCCCGGATGGACTGAACGGCTGGTCGGCTGGCAGGCTGTTATACAAAGCTGGTATGCGATATTTCAAAACACGCAGTATATCGAATTTAACATCACAGATTTTAACGTCACTCTGGACGGCCAGATTGCCATCGTGACGTGTACGGAAAAAATGATGAGTTCCGTTTCGGGAGAAATTGTACACAACGAACTTTTGGCCACCAATATATTTCAGAAAACCGGTGATCGATGGTGGCTGTTACTCCATCACAGTTCGTAACCGCGATTAAAAATCCGCGCCAAACCAGAATTGGAAGAATATTCCTCGTGACCAGCGGCGGTGATCGGTATTTCTTGAATCATCGCCGATCCCTCCAAAACCTTCGTCGCCGGCCAGACGCGTGTTGATAAATCGTTTCCGATTGCCGGGTAATTTAATCCCGCCGATTTTGTATCCCCGCGCATCGAACATCTTTCCAAAATCAAAACGTAACACCAGAAAACCGAGTAAATTGACGCGAAAACCGGTTCCGACGCTGCCGATCAATCCGTCGAATTTTTGTTTGCGCAGAATTTCATCGCCGACGGTTTCCTGCGAACCCCACGCGCTGCCGACATCGAAGAACGCCGCGCCGCGGATCGAACGAAATCCCAGTCCTCCGAATGGCAATCTTAAATTAATCGCGTCGACGAATGGAAAACGAATTTCGTTATTCACGACAAAAAATCGCGTCCCCGGCAGATTCCAGCGCGGAAAGCCGCGCAGATCATAACTGCCTCCAAGGAGAAAATTTTGGGGATTGCGCCCGTCGTTCCACTCCACCATTGCGCGAACCGCAAACGCCGAGCGCGTCGTCAACCGGAAATATTTCCGGTAATCGAAGATAGCGGTATAATAATTTTGCTGTGACTGATACACGTCCGTCGTATACCCAAGCGTAACCGCGGCGCGCGTTCCGTCCAATGGCCCGGTCGGGCCCCACAAGGAATTATCAAACGTATAGCCGGCAAAATTGCTGACTAAAACGCCATCAACGCCGAGTAAGGCAAAACGCGGCTCGCGCTTGAACCGGCTGAAATTCAGATTCGTTTCGACGCGTTCGAATTTCGACAGCGGATACGTCACCTGCAAAAATCCGCCGTAACGGTTTTCATTGACGATATCGACTTCCCCGTCATCGGCGATTTCATAGAAATCGCCGCGAAATCTGAAAATGCCGTAAGCAAAATTCGTTCGCTGCCCGAGATCGACTTTGGTTAAAACAAAATTCCAGTCGGTGAGAATTTCTTTCGATGTAGTGGCGGTATTATAAAGCACAACATAATATTGATCGTTGCCGAGCATGTCCGTAATGCCGATTTGCGCGCCGCCGCCGCTGCCGAATACCGGATCGGCCTGGAATGCGCCTTGCACGAAATCCAAACCGTATTTTTTGGTGTACGGCCGCGTGTTCGCCTGCGTCACGGCAACTTTCGGCGTGCTCCACGGATATTTCAATCCTTGAAATACCGCGCGCTCATCTTTATCCGCAACGGCCGCTTTCTGATCGGCCGCCGGCATCTGCCGAATCTTAAAACTGAATTGCTCAAAAGCTGAAAAAAGCAAATCGCCTGAATTCGTCCACACCGGATCGAATACCGCCGTCATCAAATGCGTTAATTTCCTCGGCGCATATTTTCTGGCTAATAACGTTTCGTCCTTTCCTTCGCGCAATTCTGAAATTAACGTCCGGTCGCCGTCTTTGAAAGGCAATACCCAAATGTCCGTCGACGATCCGAGACGATTGGACGAAAAGGCCAGCCAGCGGCCATCCGGCGACCACGCCGGCGATGCGTCATGATAATCGCCCGTCGTCAAACAATAGATCGACTGCATCTCCAGATCATACAAATAAAGATTGTACGAACCGTTAACGCCGAAATTATTGCGGTCTGAACTGAACACAATGGATTTTCCATCCGGGCTCCACGCCGGATCGGTGTCGTCGTAAAAATCGTTGGTTAATTTGCGGATCGTACCGTCTTCATCACCATCGCTGATTTTGATCGTATACAAATCGTCGTTGCCGGAAACCGCCAGTCCTGAAAATACGATCGATTGTCCGTCGGGCGACCAATTCGGCGAGGCAATGCCCACGAGGTCTTTATACATGTATTTGTGCGTAATTTCTTTTTTCGTAACGTCGTAAATATACAAAACGTCTTTTTCACCGCTTTTGCTGACGAATGCGAGCTCGCCGTGATGGTTCACATCGATCCGGCTTTTAAAAAAATGAAACGTTTCGTAGTCGTCGGAACGCTCGCCCGCTATCACCACTTCCGAACGATTGCTCCCCAATTCCTGCCGGTAAATGTTCGTATAGCCATCACGATTGGCGACGTAAAAAATTTCTTCCTTCCCATCGTGCGCATAATAGGCCGGCTTGGAATTGAATCCTTCTTTCGTAATTACGGTTGAAATCGCGCTCGGAATATCGTTGTCTTCCAAAGCAGGAAAATATTTTTTCTTGAGCCAATAAATCCATTCCTCGCTCAGTGGTTCGTATTTTTTACCGAGCGACATCTCAATCACTTTTTCAAACGTATCGGACTTCCAGATATTATCCAT
>JABWBZ010000267.1 GCA_013359335.1 bacterium | reverse complement strand
ATCCGAAAGACGCCGTCGAATGGATCAAAAAATTTTATAAGAATAAAAAAGCCAAAAAAACTTCCCGCGTTTGAGTGGACGTATGCCTCAACCTTCCTCGAAATCCCTCACCATCATTTTTGTAACAACGTTGATTGATATGATCGGTTTCGGCATTGTGATACCGATTTTGCCGTTTTTTGCCGAACATTTCGGAGCGAATGGGTTTGAAATCGGTTTGCTCACGTCGGTTTATCTGTTGATGCAATTTATCTGCACGCCAGTGTGGGGCTATTTTTCAGACCGATGGGGTCGCCGGCCGGTTATTTTGATTTGCATTTTTGCATCGAGCCTGGCCTATGTAGTCTTTGGCCTTGCACAATCGCTCGCGCTGATCCTGGCCGCACGAATCATCGGCGGCGTTTTTGCCGGAAAGTTTGCGACCATTCAGGCTTATATTGCGGACGTGACAACCAAAGAAAATCGTTCAAAAGGTATGGGGCTCTTCGGCGCAGCTTTCGGGCTGGGTTTTATTCTTGGCCCATCCATCGGCGGGATTTTAGGAAAATGGGGTTATCAAACTCCGTTATTTTTTGCCGCCGCTTTAACGATGATCAACGGAATTGCTGCGATTTTTTTGCTGCCGGAGTCGTTATCGGGCGAGACTCGCGCTCAAGCGCAATCCAATCGTGAAGAAAATAAATTAAATTTGGATGCGATCCGCCGTTATGCAAGCGTACCGGTGATTCGATCCGTGATGACTTTGTCGATGATTTATAATTTCGGCTTTTCGATATTGTACGCGACGTTTGCGCTATTTGCCGAAAGAGAATTCGGATTTCATACCATGGAAACGGGCTACATGTTTGCTTTTATGGGTATAGTCGGAGCCATCATTCAAGGCGGCTTGATCGGCAAAATTTCGCGAGCGATCGGCGAAGAAAAAATGATCGTGTACGGATTATTGATCACGGCGGCAGGCATGTTTGCGATGTCACAGTCGAAATGGCTGTGGCTGTTGATGGCAGCGTCGTTTTTGATATCAGTGGGCAGCGCCCTGTTGACCCCGGCGCTGTCAGGGCTTGTTTCTAAAAAAAGCAGTGAGACCGAACAAGGCCGAATTTTAGGAATTATTCAATCGGTGTCCAACCTGGCGCGAATGACCGGTATTGCCTTCGGTGGTTTTGTTTTCGAGGCGGTCAATATCTGGTCGCCGTTCTGGATGTCAGGAATTATTTTGACGGCCGGTTGTGGTATAGCCTATTATAGGTTTTTGACGGAAGCGGAAATTCAGGAAGTTTAACAGGAGAAAAAATCATGAGTAAATCCGGAGAAAGAAAATCGAAATTTACGACCGATTCCGGTATTGAAATTCCGGCGTATTTAGAGTCGTATCCGATTGACACCGCCGCACAACTTGGTAAACCCGGCGAATTTCCTTTTACGCGCGGCGTCCAGCCGACCATGTATCGCGGCCGCTTCTGGACGATGCGCCAGTACGCCGGTTTCGGCAATGCCGAAGAATCGAATAAACGTTACCGCTATCTTCTGTCGCAGGGAACGATGGGCCTTTCCGTTGCATTCGATTTGCCGACGCAAATCGGCTACGACTGCGATCACACGCTCGCCGAAGGCGAAGTCGGCAAAGTCGGCGTATCGATTTCTTCGCTCGACGATATGGAAATTCTTTTTAAAGACATTCCTCTCGATAAAATCAGCACGTCGATGACGATTAACGCAACGGCCGCTATTTTGTTATGTTTGTACGTAGCCGTTGCGAAGAAACAAAAAATTGATGTACGCCAACTTTCCGGAACGATTCAAAACGACGTTCTGAAAGAATACATCGCCCGCGGAACTTATATTTATCCGCCGAAACATTCCATGCGAATCATCACGGATATTTTTAAATATTGTACTAAAGAATTGCCCAAGTGGAATATGATTTCCATCAGCGGTTATCATATCCGTGAAGCGGGATCGACGGCGGTGCAAGAACTGGCTTTTACATTTTCCAACGGCATTGCTTATGTCAACGCCGCGCTGGATGCGGGATTAGACGTCGATGCATTTGCGTCACGCCTCAGCTTTTTCTTCAATGCGCATAATAATTTTTTTGAGGAAATTGCGAAGTTTCGTGCCGCCCGCAGGATTTGGGCGAAGATTATGAAAACCCGTTTTCATGCCAAAGATCCGAAAAGCATGATGCTGCGGTTTCACACGCAGACCGGCGGTTCCACGCTTACGGCGCAGCAGCCGTATAATAACATTCCGCGCGTAACGCTGCAGGCGCTCTCGGCGGTGCTGGGCGGAACGCAGAGCCTCCACACTAATTCGTTCGATGAAGCGCTGGCGCTGCCGACGGAAACTTCGGCGGAAATCGCTCTGCGGACGCAGCAGGTTATTGCGTATGAAAGCGCCGTAGCCGATACGATCGATCCGATGGCCGGAAGTTATTACGTGGAAAAATTGACGGATGAAATTGAAACACGCGTGTTCGATTATTTGAAAAAAATCGACGAGATGGGCGGATCGATCCGGGCGATTGAAACCGGATATTTTCAGGCGGAAATTGCCGATTCGGCTTACCGTTATCAAAAAGCGATTGAAAAAAAAGACCAGATCATCGTTGGTGTCAATGAATTTATCTCAGCCCATGAACATAAACCTGAAATCCTGACCATTGATACGTCGTTGGAAATGTTGCAGCGCCAGCGAATAAAGGCCTTGCGCCAACGCCGCGATCAAACTAAAGTCAATGCAGCATTGCAGAAATTGCAAAACGCTGCGCAATCGAACGATAATGTTTTGCCGCTGATTTTGGAATGCGTTGAAAATTACGCGACGTTGGGCGAGATTGCCGATACGATGCGAAAAGTGTTCGGCGAATATCAGGCAGGGTGATGTGGAATTTTGGTTAGTTGCCTCATTGATAAATTGGCCGTTCTTTGTATGGAATCGGATCTTCCACGCCGGCCAATTGAAATCCACGCAATCGTAGCGCGCAGCTGTCGCAAACGCCGCACGCCACGTCTTCGTTTTGATAACACGACCACGTCAGATGCAGTGGCGCTTTTAATTCCAAACCTTTTTTTACAATTTCCGATTTTTTCAACCGGATAATCGGCGTGATGATTTCCAATTTTGTCTCCGGCCGTGTACCCAATGCAATGACCTTATTGAATGCCGCAAAAAAATCCTGCCTGCAATCAGGATAGCCGGATGAATCTTCTTCCACGGCTCCGATGAAAATTTTCTCCGCTTTGAGCGCTTCCGCCCAACTGACCGCCATACTTAAAATGTTGGCGTTTCGGAAAGGCACGTAGGAAGACGGAACGGAAGGATTATTCAAATCCGCTTTACTCACAACCATACCTTCGTCGGTAAGACTGGAGCCTCCGATGGCTTTGAGATGATGGACATGGCTGATCAGAATCCGCCGTTCAGGAACTTCATAAAAATTGCAGATGTCGCGAAACGCTTTTTCCTCGCGTTTTTCGGTGCGTTGGCCGTAATTCATGTGCAGCATCGCTAAGTCATAGTTTTGACGCGCGATAGCGGCCGTGACGCAACTGTCCATCCCGCCGCTGGCGAGTACAACTGCTAGGGGTTTGTCATTCATCAAATTTTTTATGGTTTATAAATCAACGCTGATTTCAGCGTAAGTATTGACGGTCTCTGCAACACGGATTTTGAGGGAACGCAGATGTTTGTGCGGTTTTAATTGCGCCGCTATTTTATCTAAAAAATATCCGGCAATGTTTTCGGCCGTTGAATAATAGGGGATGTAGACAACTTTAAAAAACTTGCCTTTCAGAAAACTTTTCATCAATTCATCATCTTCCGAACATAAAAATGCGTGATCCAATTCGTCCACAAGCGGTTTCACGATGGCTTTAAGATCGGAATAATCCATGAGCATACCATTGGGTAATACCGTGCCGGAAATTTCTACATTCAATTGATACGAATGTCCGTGTAAATTCTGGCATCCGCCCTGATGGTAGGGCAGCCGATGCGCCATTTCCCAGTGAAAATCTTTTGCGATTTTAATAAGCGAATTAGTCATGGTATGATATCTTTCTGTAATCAAACTCCTTTCATGTCCGGCGACCAGATGAATTTATGCATCTGTAACTGAAAACGAATATTCGGCCATTCCGATTGCAGCCAAGGTATTTAATATATTGAAATCTCCCGCAAGCCTTAGATGAAATGGGTGTCCGCCAATTTTACCTCGAATTCCAGTGAGGTCCGCCTGAAGCCACTGCGCATGAAAATCAAAGCCTGAACTCATACCAAAAGTTGCCACTGAGATGGATTGGATTTTCTTTAATTTTTCGAGCAGTTTTTGACCGTAAAGGTCTTGCCCTTCAATTAATGCAACACCGGGCTTTCCCCGTGATACCGAATCTTTGAGTAACTCCGTAAAGAGGCGTGCCTTAGAGTTAAAATAATCATCCATATCGGGATGAAAATCGAGATGTTCGCGCGAAAGATTTGTGAAGATCACTCCATCAAATTCGATTCCATCTGTACGCCTCATTTTAAGCGCATGAGATGAAACTTCCATAATCACGGTACTCACCTGAGCATTTTTCATTTCGGCTAAAAGTGCCTGAAGTTCTGTTGCCCCTGGTGTGGTGTGTGTGGATGGAATGATTTTTTGGTCGTACCGGAAGTTCACGGTTCCAATCACCCCAACTTTTTCGCCTGCAGCTTTAAAAATCGCTTCGAGAAGATAAG
>JABWBZ010000266.1 GCA_013359335.1 bacterium | reverse complement strand
TTCAACGTGCGCCCGCGCATATACGCCAGCGGAACGATCTCAATAACGCCTTGTTCCATAAAACGCTCCAGCTTATTCGACGGTACCATGTCATGTAACGCATCGTAAAGTGGGCGAAGATACGGGTCAATTTTATCCCGTAAATCACCGGGAAGAAAACCCAAACTCTCGCCGGTTTCAACGGCAGGCCTGGATAAAACGATCCGATCAACTTCTTTATTTTTTAAAGCCGCCATGGCCAGCGCAACGGCCAAATAAGTTTTGCCCGTTCCGGCAGGCCCGATCGCAAATACGATATCATTCTGTCTAGCTTGCTTCACATATTCGATCTGGCCGTGCGTTTTGGCTTCGATGTAATCACGATGCGTAAAAAGAATGACTTCGTCGAGATGTTTGTGATGCGGAATATCTTCGGTTGCAGCTTCTTCAGCTTGACCGGCCTTGACAACGCGTATGACCGTTTCCACATCGACCCGATCGATTTGCGATTTTTTATTACAAAGAAAAATCAGTTCGGTAAAAACTTCTTCGATATTGTCCAATTCATCGGAAGGGCCGCTCAACCAAACCGTGTCGCCGCGAACAACTATTTTTGAAGAAAAACTCCTTTCGATGATTTTTAAATGGCTGTCGCCAGCGCCTAATAACAGCACCGGATTGACGCCTTTCAGTTTGATACTACGTTCATCGGCAGGTTTCAATAATCGCTCCTTTGGTTAAAAACAAAAAGCTCTCAAACTTCAGCGTTTGAGAGCTTTTAATTTAGAATTTGAGAAAAACGAACATATATCGACAACTATTAGTTCTTCGGAACAATCAGGATCGTATGCGGATAGATGCGGGTAGCATCTTCACCGATAATGCTCTTGTTGGCGTTATATAATTTCACCCAGTCTGAAGGGCTTCCGTATACTTTCTGCGCAATGGATTTCAAATTATCGCCGCGCATGACCCAATATTCATTAGCTTCCTGCGCGCGTGGAATCAGGAACGATTGTCTCGGGAAGATCAGGTCCGGATTACGGATTTGATCGCGGTTCGCCGAGTAGATTTTCATCCATTGGAAAGGATCGGAATAAACGTCTTTCTTGGAAGAAATTCTCCAGAGATAATCGCCATCGATTACCACATACGTATCATGTTTAGGTTTCGGCGGCATGTAATTTTTGCCGCGTTGAATCAATTGATCGCAGCGGTTGGAAAGATCATTGACTTTATTGTAAATCTCGCTTAACGCATAACGGCGATCTTTTCGATTGGCATCGACTAACGCTTTGACGGAATCCAGTTCTTTAATCTTCTGGCTGAGCATTTCGTCGCTCATTTTCGCATAGTCGTTGATCGTTGCTTCGAGCGCTGATAGTTTGGCTTTCATTTCATCCACGCCGGCTTTGTCCGTCCCGATAGCGGCGTAGATTTCTTTCCAAATTTCTTCAGTCTCTTGATCGACTTTGGCGCCTTCATCTTTGAGACCCGTAATCGATTGATTTAAACTGTCAATTTGTTTTTGTAAAACGGTTTGTTGCTGACCGAGAGTATTCATCTCGTTTTGCCAATCTTCTTTCTTCATCTTCACTTCCTGAGCCGATACGACGCCCGCGAAGATCAAGAGCGAGAGGCACATCACACATACTTTGGATAATTTCATGGGTATCTCCTCTTAATGAATTCGTTTATTGACCGGCGCCTTGATTGGCTTTTTCAATTTCTTCCAAGCGCTTCAAAACCGCTTCTTTTTCTTTTTTGGCTTGATCTAATTTTTGTTTCTTTTGCTGAACCTCTTGTTCTACTCTCTTCTTCTCGTTAGTCAGTTCGCCAACTTTATTTTGCATTGATTTGACCTGGGCACGGCGTTCGTCCAATTGTTGTAACTCTTCTTTGCTGGCATTGCTTGCACAACTTGCCAAACCAAAGAGCATCAACGATCCAGCCAGTAATAGCACCCTTCTGGTTACTGCCTTCATGATACCTCCTTTAGTGTGTAATTCCAGTTTATTATGTAAAATTTTATAGCCTGTAAGGATAGGAAAAGCTGAAATGTGCTCTTAATTTAAATATCTATCTGGATTATGCTGTGACTTTTGTCACACGTAACAATCTAACTATTAGAAAAACAAATGTCAACAAAAAATAAGGGTTTTTAAGTATGTGTTAATATTAAACGTTATTTTGGATGTTTGTATGAATCGGCGTTAAGATTTAAGACACTGTTCTAGTCTGGAGTTAATCATTGGGATCAGATCGTTTATTGTTTTGCAGGCGTTCACCGCAGATGCATCGGCAACGCCGCGGGAAAAAACATTTTACGCGCCATGTCGGCCAGGATATTAAAAAAACCGCTGTCGGTGTTGTAAACAACAAATAAGCTTCGCGATCAGCAGCAGCCTCCTCCGTCATAAAAATACGTGGATTCCGTGACGTAAATATCGTTGCGGCGCAAGGCCAGCAACGCATTGGCGGTTTTATCGCATACGGCCAGCGGCTGATTGTATTGAAGCACGTGCCCTTTTTGGTCGTCGAAATACTCGTCGTGGCCGAAATAAATCGCCGTTCGCCCGGTAAAAACGCACGGCCCGTCGGCAGGCATAGGATCTTTGATCGCACAAATTTCGACGCTTTCGATGTAAATTTGCTCTTCAATATCGTAATGCCCAGGATCCAGAATCCGGTAAGGTCGGCGCGCCCGCACCTCGACCGTGCCGAATCCGATATCCGTGATCGTTTTGATATAATCGCGCAGCGGCAGCGATCCGCTCAGGCACAACGCGCGCAGGTTGGCGTCTTCACGCAAAGGCTCAGGAATGTCATGATCGCACACCGGATCGGAGAGCACCAGCCGCCCATGCGGTTTGAGTACGCGGTACATCTCCAACAATGCGCGCTTGAGGTCGTCCGTTTTAAAAATATTGAACAAACAATTTTGCGCCGCCACATCCACGCTTTGCGCCGTCAGTGGTAGATCGAGCGCATTACCCAGTCGCAGATCGACAAATTCAGATTTAAACCACGGATTGATCCGCACCGCTTCGACAAGATTTTCTTTGCTCGCACGGATCATCTCCGGCACCACATCGACGCCGATGACGCCGCCCGGCCTGCGGCTGAAATAAGAAAATTGCAGCAACTCCATGCCGCCGCCGATGCCGACGTACAAGATCGTCGGGTCTTTGACCAAATCCCGCGGATTAACCGTACTACCGCAGCCGTAATTCATCTCCAGCATTTTTTTAGGAACGTTCAAATCAGGCAATTGCCACACCGGCGTCGTCGTGCAGCAAAGTCCTTTGCTCGGATTGAGCGCGGCATCTTTGTAAACGTTTTTAGTTTCCTCGAGATAACTCATGATTCACTCCTATGGTTCAGTAATGGGTATTTTCTAAAATTTCTTATTCGTTCAACGCCCAGTCGTAATCCAGATATTGAATGGATGTTTTCGGATCAATTTTGCTATCGGCATAACGGCTGATAAAATCGGTCAACGTGCCGTTTTGGGTAAAATCGTTTTTGAACCAGTCGAAGATCTTCGAAATCTGGCCGGAACTCAAACGGTTTCTGGCCGGATCGTTGAGAAAAATTTTGGTTTGTTCATCCAATTGGCCGTTCAGTTTGGACGCATCAAACGCTTCGCGCCGCAAGACCGGGCAGGATCGCGAGGCGCAGACAATGGCAAAATGAATCCGCGGATCGTTAAATTGTTTTCGTAAAATATCGTGTTCGATCTGGTTGAGCGTGTAGGTTTTTCCGCCGATGGTAATAAAAGATTTATCCCACGGCGATTTAAAAACGCCGCCGATGTCTTTAATACTTTTGAGCGGATAATTTTCCAGAACGAGGCTGACGGTAAAAGCATTGTACGCATTGATCCAATACGCTTTTTGCGCATCGGCGCTCCAGCCCGATTGCGGCGGATTGGCACTGAGTGTCTGCAAATAATCGTTGAGTGCGGTTTTATCGAAACCTTTATAATTAACATTGCCCGAAGCCGACACGTATGTTTTAACCAATTGGTCCCAAGCCACATGCGAAACCTGAGCGGCGGCGGAATATACACTTAGAACGGTTAAGCTTATGATGAAGAAAAGTTTTTTCATCCCAAAAATCACTCTTTTTAAAAATGAACAATGACCCAGTATGTTCCGGCGCCAAGAAACGCCGCCACCGGCAACGTCAGCACCCACGACAACGCGATGTCGCGGATGACGTTCCAGTTCGCTTGGCCGGTGACCATCCCGATGCCGAACAACGAGCCGACCGACACGTGCGTCGTGGACACGGGCAGGCCGTGTACACTGGCTGTTGTCACAAGCAGGGACGTGACGAGATTGGCTGTAAAGCCCTGGCCGTCATTCATCGCGGTAATTTTTTTGCTCATGGTTTCAGCTACTTTACGGGCGTTCAACCAACCACCGAGTACGACAGCTATGGTGATCAACGCGATGTCATGATTCAGATTGAGCACGCTCACGAGCAGCAAAAGCCCCGCAATCTTCGGCGTATCATTGAGGCCACGGGCAAAACACACGACGCCTGCCGTCAGGAAATGGGCAAAATCGAGCAGCGTTTGCGCGTTCACGCCGACAAACGTGCCGGCATACTGTTCACGGCAGTTTTCCTGCGAGCCAATTTTAAGTGAAATTTTATGCGGCGGTGCCACGTCGATGGCCGTAAAAGCGGCCGGTTGAAGCGCTAAGGACGGCGTTTCCCCGACGCACGCACAGGTTGTTTTTT
>JABWBZ010000265.1 GCA_013359335.1 bacterium | reverse complement strand
GGCAGCTTCATTCATAAGATAAAAATTTTTGTTGGAGCAAATCAAGACCTGAATTGAAATCGATGAGCGCGAACCCTTCGAATAAAACGTAATAAATTCCCTGACTACAATTCAGATCAGAACGTAAAATCTCTGTCATCTCGAAGAAATGGAAATAAAAAAACCAGAATAAACGACCAGACGTTGCGATAGGGCTTGCAAAAAGCAAAACTCCTCCTCAAAAAAAATTATGAGCGCTACCTATCGCTCTGTTTGAACGTTTGCAATAACGCTTGCTTCATGGAGTCGTTTTGTACGTCCATTAAAACGTAATCGATCTCAATATTGGAAACTAATTTTGCCGCTGTATTCCAATTGGAGGCCGTCATTATTTCACAGCCTTCTTTGGCAAGGATCTGGCGAATCGCGGCCAATTCATCAATATTGGAATGAAAAATCAGGATGCGTTTGTTCACGGCGGCTCCGGTTCTGATTGCGAAAAATAGCCTCGGGCAAAAGCAGCGCCGTAACCTGGTAAAACGACACCGACTAATGCCCGAGATTTGTGCGTGCCTCAAGATTCCACAAAATCAGAGTTAAGTGGAAGAGATGCGATGCTACAATACAACCTTCATACCGGCTTTGCGATTTGCCTCGATCCCATGAAATTAAACGAATTATCGGATTAAATATAAATAATAGAGAGTCAAACGCGACGAACTGCGTTGGAAATCCGTCGCAGGGATACGACACTAATCGGTTATTCCAAGCTGGTTGAGCATACGAAAAAAATGGGTGCGGTTGATTCCGAGCAATTCGGCGGCTTTCGTTTTGTTGTTGTTAACCTTGCGCAACGTCCGGATGACGTACCATTTCCTAAAATCGGTTTCAGCGGCGTCCAGCGTCACATCCTGCTGAATGCGATAACCGCTTTCGGCTTTTGTAATTATTTCCAACGGCAAATCGCTGATCTGAATCGTCGTGCCATTGGCCAGGACAATCGCACGCTGAATGACGTTTTCCAATTCCCGGATATTGCCGTCCCACCGGTAATTTTCGAGCACATCGAGCGCTTCATCGGTAATCATCATCGCCCGATCGCTGGAATGTTTCGAAATAAAATAATGAACCAGCAAACTGATGTCTTCCTTGCGTTCGCGCAACGGCGGAATGTCGATTTCGACAACTTTAAGGCGGTAAAATAAATCATCCCTGAATTTTCCTTCTTTGATCAATTGCTGCAGATTTTTATTCGTGGCTGAAATAATGCGGATATCGATTTTTTTGGTTTCCGTGCTCCCGAGTCTTTCCAATTCTTTCGTTTGCACGACGCGTAAAATTTTTGCCTGCAAATTGATCGACAATTCCGCCACTTCGTCCAGAAACAACGTGCCACGATGCGCCAATTCAAATTTACCGGGTTTGCTTTTAACCGCGCCTGTAAACGCGCCGGGCTCGTATCCGAAAAGTTCGGACTCAAGCAGATCGGCCGGAATTGCGCCGCAATTGATGGCAACAAATTTTTTTTCAAACCGGTCGCTGTTAAAATGAATGGCCCGAGCTATCAATTCTTTTCCTACGCCGCTCTCACCTAGAATCATGACGGTAGCTTCAGTCGGAGCAACTTTCGCTGCGACTTCCAGAACTTTCACTAATTTTTCACTTTTCCCGATAATCTCCTTGAAATTATAACGATCGCGTAATTCCTGTATCCGGCTGCGGTCGCGTTTTTCCATTTCCGCTTGTTTGGCAATCATTTCTTTTAATTCATTCACGCGGTAAGCGATCTGTTTGGAAAACGCCATCACAAACGCCAGATCGTTTTCTGAAAAACCTTTGGCGTCTTCTTTGCGATCAAGATAAATCACGCCGAGCAATGACCGGCGGTAGAGGATCGGAACGGATAACACCGAACGCAGACCCAAACGCATGAAACTTCCTTTTTCGGCAAGACTTTCCGTCAACTCATCATCGTCAATTTTGACAGGCTGCAAAAGCTCCTGCGTTTTTTTGATAACGGTCGTACTCACTTCCTGGGCCGGGTCATCGATATTCTGGCCCTCAAAATTTTTGCTTACAAAATATTCGCGCTCGCCGTCCGTGTTAATTAAAATCAAAAATCCGCGTTCCGCCCGAAGATGATAAGTGATCTGATCCATCGCAAACTCGATCAAACCTTGTAATTCCGATTCCGTCGAAAACATCATACCGGAATTGTACAAAGCTTTAAACTGTTCTTTCTCCGTTTGAATTTGATTGAATTGGTTTTCGATTTTTTTTACATCACCGGTTAAGCGTGACACCTGGATATTGATGGCGCGGTGTTTTTCGATATAGAGTTTGAACAGATCGTTGAGCAATTTTTCCGCCTGAGCGGCGTCATGGTTGCCGACAACGGCATTCACCTCACCCAATCGTTTGGATAATTCTTTGAACTCGTCATCCAATGTTTGCTGAAGCTCGGAAAGAGTATCGGATAGTTTAAGCATGGGTCGCTGCTCGTAACTAAAAAAAATCGTGCCTAAAATACGATGAATTTCACCATGTTCGCAAGGTTTTTATCGCGCGTCAATTTCGCCCAACCATCTGATTCAGCCGCGCAATGTGTTTCGGCGTTGTTCCGCAGCATCCTCCGATGACAGTCAATTTGAATTGCTCCAGCCATTGTTGAACGGTTTCAGCGTACGCGTCGGGCGGCAAGACCGGAAAAGATTTTTGTAAGGGAAGAATATTCGCATAAGCGCCGATGGGAAGATCGGTCGCTTTTTGAACTACGGTTAAATTTTCCTGAATCGTACCAGTGTCAGAACAATTTAATAAAATAGCCGCCGGCTGAAGAAGGCTGACGGCATACACGGATTCTTCAAGCGATTCGCCGCTCAATAATTTCCCATCTTTTTGTGTTATAAAACTCACCATTACAGGCAATTCCGTTTGTATCGCATATTCGACGGCAATCAACGCTTCCCGCAGCGTGTTCATAGTTTCGATTAAAAAGCAATCAACGTTGGCTTCATACAAATGATCGATATGGCGGCGGTGATCATCGCGTAATTCAATATCGGGCGGCACTTTTTCAGGATGATAACAATCCTCAGCCGGTGCAACCGATCCGGCGACCGACACTTGTTCTCCCGCGCCGGCACGATCAATAGCCCTCCGTGCGATTTCCACGGCTTCAAGCGTCAGATTTCGCGCCTGTGATTCCATACTTTCTTTTTTCAACGTTCGATAATTGGTCCGAAACGTATTCGCTGTAACGATATCGGCGCCGCTTTTCGCGTACTCAAAATGAATATCGTTTAAAATTTTCCTTCCCTCATTCGTGAGCAGCGCGATCGTCGACCACAATGGCAACATTACAGAAACGCCACGCGATTCTAATTCAGAACCCGTGGCGCCGTCCAATAAAATAATTTCTTTTTTTTCTAGCCTGTCGGCAATCGTCATACGGCATTATCCCAATGCGTTCAATTGCTTCAAGTTCGCTTGCAGTTTCTCAATCGAATGATTGAAATTGTCGCGTTTGGCATTTTCTTTTTCTATGACCTGTGGCGGCGCTTTGGCAATGAAATCGTTGTTCAAAAGTTTTTGTGTTATACCCTGAATTTGCCCTTCGAGCCGCGTAATCTCTTTCTGCAGGCGCGACTTCTCCACTTCAATATCAATAATCCCTTCAAGCGGAACGAATAATTCTACTCCGGCTACGACGGCGCTCGCCGATAATTTTGGCTTGGCCGGTTTCGTCCCGACGGTTAACGTCTCGACGCGCGCTAGATTTTTGAAATAGCTGGCATGATTTTGTAAAAGCTTTACCGTTGCCGTTTCGGGCGTTATTAAAACAGCGTCGGTTTTTCTCGCCGGCGGAACATTCATTTCTGAACGAATATTGCGAATGGCGACGATCAACTCTTTGACTAATTCCATGTTCTTATCCGCCGCATCATCGTAAAACGCCGGATCGGCATATTCCCACGATTGACGCATGATGCTTTCGCCGTCTTTACGAGGTTTCAACCGCTGCCATATTTCCTCTGTCAGGAAAGGAACGATCGGATGCATGAGTTTGACGATGCCTTCCATCACATATAGCGCCGTCGATAGCGTAAACTTTTTAGTTTTTTCATCGCCGTTGTACAAGCGGTCTTTGATCAATTCAAGATACCAGTCGCAGAAATCCGACCAGAAAAACTGATACACGGAATTCATTGCGTCATGAAGTTTGTATTTTTCCAGGCCGTCTGTAATTCCATCCACCGCTTTATGATAACGGCTCAATATCCATTGATCGGCCAGTTCGTGAACACCCGAAATATCCGGCTTCAACGGTTCCGCGCCGGATATGGACTGCGATTGCATCGCCAAAAACCGGAATGCATTCCATACTTTATTGGAAAAGTTTCGGCCGAGTTCAAATTGCCGTTCGGCGAGATGAATATCCTGGCCTTCCGCGCTCAGATCGACGAGCGTAAACCGTAAAGCGTCGGCCGAATATTTTTCGATCACGTCGATCGGGTCAATGCCGTTGCCGAGCGATTTGCTCATTTTGCGGCCATGTTCGTCGCGAACGATGCCGTTAAAATAAACCTGGCGGAACGGCGCTTCGCCGGTAAACTCCAAACCTGCCATGATCATCCGCGCAACCCAGAAGAAAATGATGTCGTAACCCGTGACCAGCACGGTGCTGGGCAGGTATAAATCCCGATCCGATTCGCTGGTCATGGTCGAAAACGGCACGAGTGCGGAGGAACCGC
>JABWBZ010000264.1 GCA_013359335.1 bacterium | reverse complement strand
CCGGTTCGCAAGCCCGGAAAATTACCTGCGACAACGATGGCCGCATCCTATGATCTTGAATACGGCAGGAATGAGTTGCACATCCACGTCGACGCAATTGAAAAAGGATCGCGCGTTTTGATCGTTGATGATTTGCTGGCCACGGGCGGTACGATTGCGGCCACGTGCGAATTGGTCGAAAAATCAGGCGGACACGTCGGCGGTATCGGGGTGATTGTCGAACTGACTTTCCTGCAAGGCCGGCAACGGCTGGCGCCGCATCCCGTGATTTCGCTGGTGCAATACGACAAAGAATAACTTATGTCTTTATACGAAGAACGTTACCCTGCCGAATATTGGTTCAGTTGTTATTCGCATTTCGAATTAGCATCGACGACGTATGAAGCTCCTGCGCGGCTGACGGAAGGCAAGCGGTTGGTGTATTACGATGTCGAAACCCAGAAACGCGCCGATGAAGTCGGCGGATGGGAACATGCCGATAAAATGTTGATCTCCATTGCGATCACGTATTCCAAAGACGATGATTTTAAAGTATGGCACGAAAAAGACATTCCCGAAATGATTCGTTATATGAACAGCTACGACATGGTCGTTTCATTCAACGGCGATAATTTCGACAGCAAAGTACTTTCGCATTACGCTGATGTATCCGGCATGCAAAAAAAATCCTTCGACGTCGCACAGTATCTCAGCGAGAAATTGAAGCATCGCATCCGGCTTGAGGCCGTGGCTACGGCGACGCTCAACGTCGGCAAAAGCGCGGACGGGCTTCTGGCGCTGCAATGGTGGAAGGAAGGAAAAATCGATCTTATCATTGATTATTGCAAACAGGACGTAAAAGTTCTGAAAGAAATCGTCGAATACGGACAAACGAATCAACATGTAAAATATAACGACACTCAGAATAATAACATTTTAACCGTCGACGTTTACTGGTAAGATATGGCTTCGGAAAAAGATAAATTTTTAATTGTCATCAAAGGCAGCGGCACAACGCTCAAACCGCAGCACAAGACCGTCAACGCTGACGAGTATTGGGATATTGAGTGGAGTACGGCGACAACGGTTCCCATGATGATCGATTTTTTTAATATAACCATCGGCCTAATCGTACGTTCAGAAACCGATCCCCACAAAAAAAGTATCGAAGAAGTGTGGCGTGTTACGGGCATTCCCGGCCACGCCCGCAAAATCCGTTACGGCATCAGCCTTCCAGAGACGACTTCGACCGGAGCAAAACCGTTGGATAAAGGCCACTATGTTGTAAAAATCAACGGTATGACCAATATTACCGAAGGACTTCAGGTGGAAGCTGGTGTTGGCGTCGCTATCATCAATCTGAAAAAAGGTGAAGCCGTCGCCGTCGAAACACCCCAACCGAAGCCCAACGCCGAAGCCGCCGCTCCAACAATGGAAACCAGCAACGATGTTCAAATTACCAATGCTACCATCGTCAAGCTTCTGAAACTCTCTGAAGAAGACGAGTCCGCATCATAACCATCAGCCTTGCAAATATCATCTTAATCCCAGCCATTAGCCTTGCTAGTTACAAAACATATATCTATATTCCGTTGATTTGGAAGAAACGTTGCCAAGTCGCGTTTATACTAATGAATTCATGAGGTTAAAACCATGAATGCCAAGTTAGTTCAATCGGAAGTATCGCTTCTGCGGCCAAAATTGCCGGTTTGTGTACCGCCGACGACACCCATGTCGGAGATCATTCAGACTTTTCAGTCAAAAAAACCCGGTTGCATCCTGGTAACTAACGGCGGCCAACTAACCGGCATTATCACGGAACGCGATATCGTTACAAAATTCGTTCATGGAAAAAAAAATGTGAAAACGATGGTACGTGAACTGATGACGCCAAATCCTGAATATTTATTCGAAGACGATTCGATTGCATTTGCATTGAATCGTATGTCGGTCGTCGGTTCGAGAAATATTGCCATTTTAGATAAACATGGTATCCCGACCGGGGTTATCACAATTGAAGATATTCTGAAGTACATTGCATCAGAATTAGCGATCGGAAAGTGAGGCTTTATGGCGGAAGTCTACGATCTCGAAGATGAAATGACTCAAATGGAAGAAGACCGCGTCGAAGCGGAAATTGCCGCGAAAGATTTTAATAGTCCCTTGTCTCTTCTGGAACCGCCGGATCCTGTATGTGTGGAATCGGGCAGTTCGTTGAAACAAGCGATTGACAAATTAGTTGAAAATAAAGTAGGCTGCGTGCTTATCACAAAAAGTAAAAAATTAATCGGCATGATCACGGAGCGTCACATTCTGCAAACTATCGCCCATCGCGCGCTTGACCTCGATCGGGAAAAAATCGACGATCATATGGTCACGCAACCGAAGGTTTTGAAAATGAGCGACCCTATTCTGGACGCACTCCGGTTTTTTATCACTGAAAATATCAGGCACATTCCCATTGTCAATGATCGTCATGAACCGGTCGGATATACTTCCGTTCGCGGCATGATCAACTATATCGTTTCGTTTTTCACTGAGGATGTTATCAATCTGCCTCCGAATCCGCTACGGTTCGGCGCCTCACAGGCCGACGGCGCTTAAAACATCCTGCTTTTTATATATGAAAGGATTTAAATAATATGGCTGTAGAATCGGTTCTTAATCTTGAAGAAGTTACCATACGTCTCGCCGGTGATTCAGGCGACGGTATGCAATTGGTCGGTACGGAATTGACCAATACCTCCGCGTTGTTCGGCAATGACGTCGGGACGTTGCCGGATTATCCCGCGGAAATCCGCGCGCCAGCCGGAACGCTCGCCGGTGTGTCCGGTTTTCAACTGCATATAGGCAGTTTCGATATTCATACGCCCGGCGATGAAGTCGATGTACTCGTCGCGATGAATCCGGCGGCTCTCAAAGCGAATTTAAAAGCGCTGAAGCCCAACGGCGTACTGATCGTCAATGCCGAAAGTTTCGATGAAAAAGGTCTCAAGCTTGCGGCCTACACGTCGAATCCACTGGAAGACGGTACGGTTGCAGGATACCAACTTTTTAAAGTTGAAATGTCGTCGCATACCAAAGCCGCCTTGCGGGAAACGGGCCTGGACTTCAAATCCATGGAGCGATGCAAAAACTTTTTTGCATTAGGCATGATTTTCTGGCTTTTCAACCGCCCGATGGAATACACCATCAAATTCATCGAAGATAAATTCTCCAAAAAACCGTTACTCGCGCAGGCCAATATTCTTGCGCTCAAAGGCGGCTACGCGTATTGCGAAGCGACAGAAGCGTTTGTCAATAAATACGAAATCAATCCTGCAAAATTGCCTCCGGGCAAATATCGCAATCTCGGAGGCAATGAGGCTATCGGTCTTGGATTTGTTGCCGCGGCACAAAAAGCTGGGCTGGAACTTTTTCTCGGCTCTTACCCTATTACGCCGGCCAGTGATATTTTGCATACCATGGCTAAATTTAAAAACTTCGGCGTTAAAACATTTCAAGCGGAAGATGAAATTGCGGCGATTGCTGCATCGATCGGCGCCGCATACGCCGGCGATATCGCCGTCACGACCACTTCAGGCCCCGGCATGTGTTTGAAAAGCGAGGCCATTAATCTTGCTATCATGACGGAATTACCGGTCGTCATCGTGGACGTACAGCGCGCGGGTCCGAGCACCGGCTTGCCGACCAAAACGGAACAAGCCGATCTTTTGCAAGCTTTGTACGGGCGTAACGGCGAATCGCCGATTCCGGTCATTGCCGCATCGCGTCCAGCCGATTGTTTTGAAGTCGCGTATGAAGCCGTTCGTATAGCTATCCGTTATATGACGCCGGTAATCGTTCTCTCGGACGGTTACATCGGCAATGGCGCTGAGCCATGGCTTATTCCGGACGTCGATCAATTACCGCCGATCAACGTGGATCGCCATATCAACCTAAATCAATTCTATCCCTATCAACGTACAGAAGATACTTTGACGCGTCCGTGGGCGATCCCAGGAATGGCAGGATTTGAACATCGAATCGGTGGCCTTGAAAAGAAAAATATCATGGGCAACGTGAACTACGAACCGGAAAATCACGAATACATGTGCCGGATCCGCGCGGAAAAAGTTCACCGAATCGCCAACGAATTTGCTCCGACTGAAATCGCCGGCGCGGACTCCGGCGACCTGCTGGTGTTAGGTTGGGGCGGAACGTATGGCGCTATTCGTACGGCTGTCGAGCATTGTATGAAAAAAGGCATGAAAGTATCGCGCGTTCATTTACGCTGGGTCAATCCGTTACCGAACGATCTCGGCGACATTCTGAAAAAATTCAAGCACGTGTTGATTCCGGAAATCAATCTAGGTCAGCTCTCCAAAATCATTCGTTCCGAATATCTGATCGACACGATCGGATTGAATAAAATTTCTGGTTTGCCTTTCAACTCAAGAGAAATTGAAAACAAAATTGAAGCAATATTAGGAGGCAGCAATGGCCATAGAAACTGAAGTCTCACAGAAACCTCTCACGAAAGCAGATTTTGAATCCGATCAGGAAGTACGCTGGTGTCCCGGATGCGGCGATTATGCTATTTTAGCTCAAGTGCAGCGCACATTGCCGGACATGGGCATTCCGAAAGAAAAATACGTTTTTGTTTCAGGCATCGGATGCTCCAGCCGATTTCCGTATTATATGAATACGTTCGGATTCCACACTATTCACGGGCGTGCACCAGCGATTGCCACCGGCATCAAAGTGGCCAACCCCGATCTGAGCGTATG
>JABWBZ010000263.1 GCA_013359335.1 bacterium | reverse complement strand
AAACTTCCCATTATAATTTTTCCCGTTGTTAAAAAAATAGTTATTTGTGAAAAACTGCTGAAATCACTTCACACCTTCAAGGGACATCACGCTCCTTTCGAAGATTTAGTTTTTTTATTTTCTTCGTCAATAGCTCTGACGAAGACTATACCACTTACTTACTAAATTCAATTTTCAACACCCGAAGTTTAACTCCCCAATTCCAATTGATTTTTTACAAGATGAAAATAAGCGCCGCGAATGCCGGCTAATTCGGAATGACTTCCCGACTCGATCAGCCGGCCTTTTTCCAAAACGATAATTTGATCGGCGTTCTTGACCGTGCTGAGCCGGTGGGCAATCACCACAACGGTTTTTCCCTTGAAAATTTTTTGCAGATTATCGATGATTGTCCGTTCGTTGTTAGCATCCAATGCGCTGGTCGCTTCATCAAAAAAGATAAATTCCGGATTTTTGTATACAGCTCTTGCAATCAGAATCCGCGCGTCGTTTTGTCGCTTCCACTGATTCCAACGATCGCGGTCACTTTTCCTTCAGGTACGGCTAATGAAATATCTTTGAGAACAAATTCAGAATGCGGTCCTTCATACTGAAAAGACAAGTTGTTCACACTGATAGTACGACTTGCCGGCAACATATTTAAACCAGCCGTCTCAGGGTCTTCTTCGTTTTTTTTGTTGTGAATCTCGCCCATACGTTCGAGACTGATTTTGGCATCTTGAGCGGTTTGGACAAATCCGATTAATTGTCCGATAGGAGCGTTCAACTGGCCGATGATATATTGCACGGCCATCATCATACCTAAAGTCATGTTGCCGTCGATCACTTCTTTTGCAGCAAGAAAAGATATGAAAATATTTTTTGTTTCATTGATAAAGAGCATGCCAGCCTGCTGGGTTTGATCGAGCGTTAAAGAACTGACGCTGATTCTAAATAATTTTGCCTGAACATTTTCCCAATTCCATCGCTTTTGTTTTTCCGCTCCATTGAGTTTGATTTCCTGCATACCGGTGATCAATTGAATCAACTGGCTTTGATTTTGAGATAATTGATTAAATCGTTTATAATCGATTTCTTTCCTTTTCTTCATGAAAACAAGTATCCAGGATGTGGACAAAACCGATGCGATAAAAAATACACCAAAAATATATGAGCTATAGAGGGCCAGCACCAAACCGAAAATCAACAAATTGATGATGGCAAATAACGAATTGATGGTTGTTGAAGTAAGAAACTGCTGGATGCTCGTATGGTCACCGATGCGCTGTAGTAAATCGCCGATCATTTTGGTATCAAAAAAAGGCATCGGCAATTTCATAAGTTTGATCAAAAAATCCGAAATGATCGTCACATTGATTCGTGTTCCAATGTGCAGAAAAATCCAGCTTCGGATAAATTCGACGGCCGTACGGCCGGTGAAAAGCATGAGTTGTGCGATTAAGATCGTATAAACAAATCCGATGTTTTGATTATTGATTCCAAAATCGACGATGGCTTGCGTCAAAAAAGGAAAAATCAAGCATAAAAGGCTGCCAATCAGCATGCTGAGACGTCCGAAAGCCGATCAATTCGGCTGCATCGCTGATGCCAAGGAGCGAAAAGATATTGGATGGGGTAAGATTTACCATAGTGCCGAGCGGTCATGCGAAAACACGTAGGCCTGCAATCCATACGGTCAAGCTGTTTTGAAAATGGGAAGTTAAAGATCATTGTATGTTTGCTCATGTAAATTTAAAAATGTGTGTCAGCAATAATTAATATCCTGCTGAAAAAGCGTCATTGATCTGCTGAATCACGATCTGTTTGAGTTCGTGATTGTTATCCGATTCAATCATATCGAAGATTTTAGTTAAAGCGGCTTTCGACGAACAAGGCTCGCTGAAGGCCGATAAAACTAATCCAGTGAATTGTTCAACGAGCGTTTCTTTTACGCCTTCTATCGTAACATGAAGTACAATGAATTTTTGTTTATTTTCGCAACTTCTACATAAACATCATAACTGATCTTATTCATACGATACAACTTCAAATTGGATTAAAATGAATCAGAAACCTTCCATAGTTCAATTTCCCCTTTGGAATATTGTAAATAAAAATTACCGTCGCCGGACATATTCATGAATTCGATATTGTCAATTTTTTTTAAAGGGTTCTTTTGGTATATGCCAATACCACCCTGAGTGACAGTGAAGAGGATGTTTTTATCATTCATTGTATAAATGACAGGCGTTTGAAAGGAAAAACGAGAAACTTTTGTTTTTGATAAGATGTCCCAAATTGTCACAAAGTTATTGATATCAAAATAGGCAATAAATTGTCCATCCCGACTTATTATTGGCCTGTGAATTGAAGAGAATTTTTCGATTATAACAAATTCTGGCTTATTCATATTAAAATCCCATATTTTGATTTGATTGTTGTTTGACAGAGTAATTAGCTTTTCATTTTCATAGTTGGCCATAACTGAAACGATCCGATCACTAGAATCAGAAATTTTGCAGATGGCCTTTCTATGAACTACATCATAAACTTCAATTCTTGATAATGAAAATCTGTCGATTCTCCTTCGATATACAGGGGATTCGAAATTTTCGATTATTGCAAAAACGCTCGTATCAGTAATAGCTTCTATGTTGCGGAAACCATCTAAATGTTTCAATGAGTCAAAAACAATTCGATTTATCAAAGTCAAATCATATCTATCTCGAATTGCAAGGCCAATAGAATATTTGATCATTACAAATTTGTTGTCCTTAGTGAAATAAATGTTGGTTATGGCAAGATCGTTAGTAAACGTAATTTGATTTTTGAATGCTAGTGTGTTTATCAGAATTAATTGTCCCTGATCGATAACAGCGATTTGTTTCGCATCATAACTTAATTTGGCGACAACATTTGGATTAGTAAATTTCCAAGTCCCCATGTTTTC
This sequence comes from bacterium, assembly GCA_013359335.1. Classification (GTDB taxonomy): domain Bacteria; phylum CLD3; class CLD3; order SB21; family SB21; genus JABWBZ01. The sequence continues at coordinate 1,828 of JABWBZ010000263.1, read as the reverse complement.
TATCTTTAACTGCGAGACGTTATTTTCAACACATGAAAAAATTACAACGACAATAAAAAAAATCATTATAATTTTTGATTTTTTGAGATCAAATTTGTTCACAGAATGCTACTCAAAATTTTGATTAATGTAAGACACGGCAGTTTCCAACACCTCGTCTTTATCTTCTCTTATTCCTTTTAGAGTTGGTTTTACTGTAATGTCAGGTATAATACCATGTTGCCAAAGCAAATTCCCCTCTGCATTTCCAATACGGCATCCAGTAAAAGTGGCGTATCCCAAGTTATCAAGAAAAATCCAAGACAGAGCACCGGTAGTTCCCGCTGTTTGAGAACCAATAAATACAGCACGCTTAGCTGCTTTGAAGATACTTGCAATAGTCTCAGTTCCACTTTGAGAATTTTCATTTATTAAAATAATTAATGGTTTTTTATAATAAATTTTTGAATTGCCGTTAAACCTAAATTCATTTCTTATCCAAGACATCCTGCTCGATGTAATCAAAGGAATTTCCTCAAAACCTACATTTAAAGTGTCTTTAATGAATGGAGAAACAATTTTATTAACACTACCTATTGTTGGACGCTTCCTCAAATCAATAATTATCGCTTTAGTATCCATCATTTCTTTAATTGTGCTTTCATATTGACCGATGCTGTCAATTCGTGAAATATCTATATAGCCAATATTTTGAATTTTATAACTACTGGGTCTTTTAACCATATCAGTACGCCATTCATTTGGTGAAACCGTTCTCTTAAAGTAAATTTTTTTAGCTGATAATGAGTCCGGGGCAAGTATGGTTAATTCCACTTCAGATCCAAAAGGACCATTAATTGGTGACGGTGGAATATGATAACTGTATACATTTCTTAACCCAGCTGCCGGCGTAGAAAAAGATATTCTTTTTAGCCACATCTTTTCGAAATCTTCAATAGCAAAACCGTTGATCTTAATTAATTCAGTACCTTTAAGAATTTTTAAACTATCAGGCAGAATTTTGTGCTTAATTTCTGTCACAACTGTACGACCTTCAATTTTATCAAATTTTATTGGTAGTGTATAATAATCACTATTTATTTTTTCAAATAGCAAAGTTACGTGGCTATCAGCCAATGGCTGCAAAAATTCACAAAGATAATGATAAAATTGAGGTAATGACTCGGAGACAGGACATTGTTCAATAAACTCAACAAATCGTGCGTCCCAATCCAGCATAATTTCGTCGAAAAATGGGTAAAAATATTTAAGTATTGTATAAAGTTTGATGAGAGCATAAACTTTATCTTCATGAGTTAAAGAATCTTTAAAAGATCGTTGATAGTTCTTGAAATGAGTCGTGCCGTCAAAAACTCTTTTTTTGTTATTTCTATAACTTGTTGATTTACGAATAATGTCAAGTATTTGGAAAACGTTGTCACCAATTTCAAGGCTTGTATCAGGATCAAACCCCATTCCTCCATTTAAAGAAAGAAAATTTTCGAGATTAAATTGAACATTGATACTATCAAGATATTGGTCATTTGTTTGCACAGGAAGCTTTAAAGGTGAATTATCACTAATAGTTTTAATGCCATTTTGATATTGTAATGCATCAAATAAATCACCCATTTGCTTTTCAGAATAAGCATTCGTCAATATTACTATAGTGTTAGCCTGAAACAATTTTAGTTTTTTGGAGCTCTCCTCAAAATCTTTTTGTTGTGTGATTGGATAAATCCAACGAGACTGTTCAACACTCCATTTTCTTTGGTAATTGTAACCCATTAGTCCACCTTCGTTCCAACCTTCGTAAACAACAGATGCTTTGCTTCCAAGTTGAATGGGT
>JABWBZ010000262.1 GCA_013359335.1 bacterium | reverse complement strand
GTCTTCTGCGATTGTCAATGAAGCGGCCAAGGCTTATGGAATCATGGCTTATGGGAAATTCAAGAACTCTCAACTCGATTCAGAAATTACTCACCTGCTTATAAACAGCGATCCGGAAATTCGCTGGCGTGCTGCGTACGCGCTCATGCGCAGTGGTAATCCGAGATTCGCCAATGAAATGTTGCTTTCACTGAAAGACGATGACTATCGCGTACGCATGGATGCCGCTCGGGCATTGGGAGCAATGGGATTGGATAAAACGGACAAGTCTTTACGCAGCCATGTCGTCAACGCGCTTCTGGAAATCGGTTCCAACGATCCCGACTGGCGGGTGCGGGTCAATGCGATGGCCGCGCTCGGTAATTTCAAATTTCTCGTCGACGATTTAAAGAAAATATATTTTCTTACGGCTTTCGAAGGCAAGAAAGATAAAGACATCCACGTACGATTGACGGCTATCAAATCGATGGCGGCCAGCTATCAAAATGATGTGAAGAATGTGCGTGCATTTTTAGCGCCTTTCGCCGAAAAACATTGGCCGGCGATGGATTGGCATGAAAAAGCGGAATTCATGATTTCTTTGACCCAAATGTTCGGAGAAACACTGATCGATCAATCGATGTTTACTGGTTGGCTTGAATCCTGTCTCACCGACAGCAATCGATATCTCCGGGCACGAAGCGTCACGGCGCTCGCGAATATTCGTTCGCCCAAAATCATGCCGATTTTGGAAAAAACCTTGACCGATTCATTTCCTTTGGTGCAGACCAACGCGCTGGACGTTCTGAGTACAATAAAATCCGAACGTTCGCATGAGTTGCTGTTACAGTCATTGCAATCTAAAAACGCAACCGTCGTTGCTGTCGCCGCGGGTTATCTCGCGGAGGATGAATCACTCAAAAAAAATTTTGATGCAAAAGAAAACTTGGTCGAAAAAATAATTTCTGGATTTAAAAATGCTTCAGTTTCCGATATCGAAAGTCAAATTATAATATTTGACATCGTAGGCGAATTAAAAGGTTCGGCGGCGGCCGTGTTCCTCAATACCTATTTGGATGATAGCAGCAATGTGGTTGCACAAAGCGCAGTCAAAAACCTTGAAAAGATAGTTGGTGAAGAAATTGATAACAAAAAACCACATTATCATGACGTAGACTACAGCGCATTGCTTGAACTCAAATCCAAAAAACCGTCGGCCGTCATCGAAACGTCGCAAGGCACGATTGAAATCGATTTTCTCATGGACGACGCGCCTTTGACGGTGATGAATTTTGTAAAACTTGCTGAAATGAAATTTTTCGACGGCGTTTATTTTCATCGCGTCGTTCCGAATTTTGTGATTCAAACCGGCGATCCGGCGGGCACAGGCTGGGGCGGTCCGGGTTATGCCATCCGATCGGAATTTAATCAACGCAAATATGAGCGCGGAACGGTCGGCATGGCCAGTTCAGGAAAAGATACTGAAGGCAGCCAGTGGTTCATCACGCATTCCGCACAACCGCATCTCGACGGACGATATACCGTTTTTGCAAAAGTAACAGAAGGCATGGAAGTCGTGGACAAAATTCAGGTGGGCGATAGAGTAATATCGGTGGAAATCCAAAAGTATTAAAATTGCATCTCTTAAATAGCCTTTGAAATAATTGCCTTAAAAAAAATTCCATCGTTTTTTATGGAAAAATGAGCGTTTTCGAGTCTTATGAGTGAAAAGAGACAAGGAAGCAACAGTTTTGGATGCTCAACTCAATAAAAACAGCTTGTTACGTTTTTATTGAATTAGTGTCAATATATTTAATACAGGCCTAAGAGGGCTTTTTTATCTGCTATTCTTAAAATCCTTCCTCCTTTCTTAACGACCCGAAGAAAGAAGTTAGTAAATCGCGCAGCATGCGGTGCGTAGCTGTGTAAGTGTATTAACATCAAAATTCGAGGTCGTGCATGGTCGACGAAAAAATCTACAGGATCGAACAAATCGTCAGGGACAATGTAATCAATCCGCCGTTTGGAGTAAAAGAGCTGGCGTCGAAGGCCGGGTTATCGGTTTCCTATTTACGCGAACTTGTCTATAAACACTGCCGGATGTCACCGCAGGATCTGATCGTGTCGGTCCGCTTAGAAAAAGCTATCGAAGCCATGTATCGAAACCATGCTTTGCTCTATAATATTTCCAATGATCATGGATTTACTACTTACAAATCATTCAGCCGTGCATTGAGGAGCCGTCTGGATCTGTCGCCTCAACAATGCCGGGAACTGCTTATTTCGGAAGAGCAAAAAGAAAAACTTCTGCAAAAACTATGGAAGAAAAATGATTAAATGACCGGCGATTATGGGCAGCGAAAGTGTCCAGCGATTGTGGGTATTGACTTGCTATGGGTTTTGATATAGAATTTAATGATTAAATTTTTGATTGAAAAATAACAGATTGAGAATAGAGGGTCGCTTGAAAAAATATCTAATTTTTGTTCTGATACTGCAAATTGGCTTTGTCAAACTTAGCGCCCAAGAATTGATTAACCCAAGCCTTGTTGGAAGAGATTCGTTACGAAACGGCAATTATTTAACGCCGTTGAATCTTTTGCGGCAAGATGAAAAAAAATATTTGCAATCAAAGTGGGGGTGGCTATATCGGCAATATATAGCAACGATGTATTCCTATGTAGGCCAGTACGACCTTGCACTGCAGTATTTCGACAATTTTTATGACGAAGATTCTTCTCTTTCAGCGGTTGATACCGTTGCTTTTGAACCCGTGGATGCTGAAACCTACATCATGGATGCACTAGATACGGTTCAAGCGCTTTTTATTAATGAGTCACACCACATGCAGCAACATCGCATTCTGACATTAAATCTCCTCAAAAAGTTAAAGGAAAAAGGATTTAGCTACTTCGCCGCTGAAGCCATATTTCAAGCAGACAGTTTACTGCAAAAACGCGGCTATCCGATCAGAGGAGTCTCCGGAGAATATCTCAATGAACCAATATTGGCGAACATGGTTCGTGAAGCCATACGATTAGGCTTTACCATCGTTGCTTATGATGAGGCCGTTTCATCGGCAAGCGAGCGAGAGAAAAAACAAGCTGAAAATATGTACAACAAAATTTTTAAAAATGATCCCAAAGCAAAGGTCATCGTTCATGCAGGCTATGCTCATATTTACGAGAAAGAGCAAAAGCGGAAATATATGGCGCAACATTTTCTGGAAATTACAGGAATTAATCCGCTCACCGTCAATCAAACCGAGATGCATGAACAGTATAATCGCTCTAAAGAAAAATCGTATTATAGGTTTTTTAGCGATTCTTATACGTTTGACAAACCCATGATTTTTGTAAGCAAGAAAAGTAATAAAGTTTGGGTTAGTCCTGACATGGAGAGTTATTACGATCTTGAAATATTTCTTCCAAGAACTCAATACAAGGATGGCAGGCCACAATGGCTCAAATATGACCGTTTAAAGTCTGTGGAGATCTCTATTCCAAATAAAGAGTCATTAGTTTATCCGATTTTATTACAGGTTTTTGATGCTTCTGAAGATGTTTTAGCAACCCCTATTGATCAAATTTTAATTGAAAACGCTCAAAAACGGATTCTTGTATTTACTCCAGGAAAGAATGCAAAGATCCGCATCATAGACTCGAATGGGAAAAGAATCATATTATAAAGCTCAAACCTCTGAAACTTATACAATTTCAAATAAATTTTCCTTGGCCATGGAAAAAGGGGAATAGCCGGATGTCCCAATTAAAATAGAATTCGGCAATTAATTTATTATTTAACAAGGAGTTTTCTTCTATGAAAAAGCTAAGCAAAGATGCTTTAAGAAGCATTAAAGGTGGTAAAACAGAAATATGTTGTACGACGGAATGTAATTCCTCTGGCTGTGCTCCAACACAATGTGGGCCATGCTAAATAAGAAATGGTCAGCGACTCCTAATACATGGAGTCGCTGATTTTATATTTATTTTCAATTCAAGGAGAATTAAAAATGAAAAAATTATCAAGCGAAAATTTAAAAAAACTGAAAGGTGGACAAACTGATTGTAGCTCGATTGTATGCAACGGTTCAGTCTGCTTTTGCATTGGTTGAAGTGAAAGTGAAATGATCGGCGGTTCATTACGCAATCGCCGACTTTTTTGTTAAAAAACGATAGGAAATATTATGCTAAACTATTTTAGTGTTGTTATTTTTTTTATCATTTCTTCGAATTTGATGGCGCAAGCAAATGTTTTCGATGATTCAACAGTTGTTTTCAAGAACACTGATGGGAAAATTCTTACTGTGGAAGAAGCCAAGAGCATTATCACAAATAAGGGGCCTGTAAAATTACTGCAAAAAACAGATCAAGAATCAGGAAATAAAACAGTTGTCATTGTTCCAATGGATTCGTTGGAAGTAAAACGTATTGCTGAAGAGAAAGAGAGAAGAGTAAACCGATTGAAAAACAAGCCGTTTACCGGTTTTAATTTTACAGATGCCAGAGGACAACAATTTAATACAAAATTGTTATCCGGAAAACTTGTAGTTGTGAATTTTTGGTTCATCAGCTGCAAACCATGCATTGAGGAAATGCCTGCCCTCAACTTACTTGTGAAAGATTATGAGCCAAAAGGAGTCCTATTCATTGCTCCCTGCAATGACCAAATTCTAGAGATCAACAAATTTCTCGAAAAACATAAGTTTGATTATGTAGTCATTCCTAATGCCGCAACTTTTTCAGAAAAACTAGGCGTTGAAGTTTATCCCACACACCTCATCGTTGATAAAGAGG
>JABWBZ010000014.1 GCA_013359335.1 bacterium | reverse complement strand
AACTGTTCGTGGGCAAGTATCAGTGCACGGACAAGAAGCGCGCCTTGGTGAAGTTCAATGTCTGCGGGGTCGGCATTCCCACCAATGCCACGATTTTGAGCGCGCAAATGAAATTGTGGTATTATGATTCGGAAATCGGAGATGCTTGTGAAAGCGCGGTCGGGCCGCCGCAGACTATGATGACCACGGATCACTGGATTCAAGCGCACCGGGTTTTAAAGCCCTGGCATGAAGCCCAAGCCACGCGCGACGTTCGCCTCACAGGCGTGAATTGGGCGGCGCCTTATGGCGCGATTGACGGCACCGATGCCCTGGCCACAATGGAAAGCACGGTGCAGGTCAAGCAGAACGAAACCGGCACGTGGAAAAGCTGGACCTTGACCAACGCGGTGTGGCCCACTCAAATCCCAATTTTGGCGTGATTTTGCGTGTTTTCCCTCCAAAACGGTCAAGAACGTTAGCCGGGCAGAATATCCCAAGGCGGCTGCCCGGAGTATCTTTGCGTTCACCTTTGGGACCATTTCCTGAATTTCATCCTTCCCAACCGCGCTAAAAATTTCCCAAAAATTGTGTTGTATCTTAGCAGCGCCTTTCGTAAAATCTAAACCGCTTGTAAATTGTAACTTATTGCAAGCTTGAATCGTGCGTAACTTGCGCATGATGTGCGCCGGGTTTCGCGCCATACAAAACTTCAATCAGGCAAATGATCACCGGCGAGACCATTTCTTTATTGTTCCGGTTTTGGCGCCTGGATTAAGGACAACAATCTTGCCTTCACTAGAACTATCGTCATACATCGAAACGGGAAGTTCATGATCACGAGCATGACAGGCTACGGGCAGGGAGAATTCAAACGCAATGGCTACGAATCGTTTGTCGAGGTGCGCGCCGTCAACCACCGTTTTTTGGATGTCTCCATGCGCCTGCCGCGTGCGTTGAGCGTTTACGAGGAAACTGTGAAAGAGATGGTACGGAAATTCGTATCGCGCGGCCGCATCAATCTCGTGGTCAATCTCAAAAGCGAGCGCGAAACCGGATTCGGCCTGCGCCTGGACATGGAGGCGGCGACTTATCATAAGCAGTTGCTCGAAAAGCTGCGTGATAATCTGGGTTTATCCGGGGAGGTGACCATCGACCATCTCTTGCACTTTTCAGAGATTCTCACCAACGACAACAGCGACGAGCTGCCTGCAGAAGTCTGGCAAACCGTGGAAAACGCCATTCAGCAGGCCATGCGAAATCTCAACGACATGCGCCAGCGTGAGGGCCTGGAAATCACCAATGATTTGCGCAGCCGCGTGGAAGCGTTGCAGCAGAAACTGGTGACCATTGAAGAACGCTCGATTGCGCGGCGCGGCGAAGAATTTCAGCGGCTTTATCAGCGCGTGAAAGAGATGGTGCAAACCAAAGAACTGGACGCGAATCGCCTGGAATTGGAGGTGGCGCTGCTCGCCGATCGCGTCGATGTCACCGAAGAATGCACGCGCTTTCGCAGCCACAATACGCTGTTTCTGGAGGCGCTGGCAGAGGAGGCGCCCGCCGGCCGCAAACTCAATTTTCTGTTGCAGGAAATGAACCGCGAGGCCAACACCATTGGCGCCAAGGCCAACGATGCCAAGATTGCGCATCTCGTGGTTGAAATCAAAGAGGAAGTGGAAAAACTCCGCGAACAAATTCAGAACGTCGAATAAATGTTTGAAAACTTCAGTCTCGACTATCTTCTCGAAACCGTCAAAAATCTGGATACAATCTGGATTTACGTTATTATTTTTTTCAGCGGATACCTTGAGAACTGTATCCCGCCGATTCCGGGCGATACGGTAACGGTTTTTGCCGCCTACATGGTCGGCATCGGGCGATTGAATTATTTCTTGGTCTTTGCAACGGCCACGGCGGGTAATTTATCCGGCTTCATGACGATGTACCAGATTGGACGCCATTTTGGAAAAGACTTTTTTTTCAAGAGAAACTTTAAATTTTTTCCGAAAGAGAGTATCGAAAAAACTGAAACATGGTTTAACAAATACGGCTACCGCATCATTCTGTTCAATCGTTTTATGAGCGGTTTGAGGTCGGTTATCTCGATTTTCGCCGGAATGGCGCATTTAAAACGGCGCAAAATCATACCGCTGGCTCTGCTCAGCGCTTGTATGTGGGACGGCGTTTTGATATATGGCGGTTATCTCCTCGGCGACAATTGGCAGTACTTTGATTCCATACTTCAACGATATAATACGATTGTGGTAACTGTTCTAATACTGGTCATTGCCGTCGTCGTGATCAAGAGATTGATGGCTCGATATAAAACGAAAACTAAAGCAAACCGCAACAATGCTGACGAATAAATCCTATCCTCCGCTTTCCGAAACTTCTCCGCAAGCTCTTAAAACAACGCTCGCATCCGAAAAAAAACACATCATCGAACAAACCGATCGTAAAAAATGGGGACTGGAATTGGCTTCTGCGCTGACGCAATTTCACGACGGGATTCTCACCTACGTCTTCAACTTTTTCCTGAACGAACGATTTAAAGAAGCGACACCACCGCTTTGCATGATTGCGCTTGGAGGCTATGGCCGAAAGGAATTGAACATTTATTCGGACATCGACATCAATTTCATTTATTCGTCTTCTTCGCGTACCGAATCCGATGCCATTCAGGAAACCGTTCACGCCATGGTGCGCTATTTCTGGGACATAGGGCTTGAGATCGGCCACAGCATTCGCAGCATCGACGATGCGCTTAATTTCGCCGACAATGATTTGGACATCAAAACGTCGTTTCTGGAATCGCGGTTCATTACCGGGCATTCCGGCTGTTTCAATGATTTTCGTGAAGCGCTTGTCGGGAAAATTTTCAAAGATCGTTTAAATGAATTTATTCAGGCGCGTTTTGAAGTCTTAGACAAACGCCATCAGCAATTTGGACGTTCAAGCCGATTATTGGAGCCTCATCTCAAAGAAAGCGCCGGCGGACTCCGCGATATTCATGAATGTTTGTGGCTGACGAATGCGTGGCTATTGCAAGATCAATCGTGGCCGGCAACAGGCGGACAATCCATGTGCATCCATGCTATTCAAATTCTGGCTGAACGAAAAATAATTACTTCTGAAAAGCAATCGGAGCTTACAGCGGCGTTTGATTTTATTCTGAAAGTCCGAAATCATCTTCATGTTTTGAATCAACGGCGGCAAGATGTACTTACCTACCCGATGCAGTCTAAAGTTGCTGAACACATGGCGTTCACCGATAGCAAGGATTCGCGCGGTGTCGAACAATTCATGCGTACGTTTTATCTTCATGCGCGAAACGTAGCCCATTTCACTTCCCTCGTGCGATACAAACTCAAAACCAATTCAAAAAATGAATTTATAGCCGGCGGACAGCACGTGGAAGTTGAAAATCAGTTTTACGTCGATACCGGATCGGCGCCGCCGATGCTGTACTATCGCGGTAATTTGGATATCGATTTAAAACAGCAGCCGGCCTTGATGATGAAAATTTTCCTGTTCGGACAAAAGTATCATGCCGACTTGAGCGAACAATTGGAAAATGCGGTACGCGAAAATTTACATGTAATTGACAATAATTTCATTCAATCTAAATCCAACGGACGTGATTTCCAGGACATCTGGCGTTATGAAGGCCAAGTCGCCTCGTGTTTGAAAAAAATGCATGACCTTGAATTTCTCAGCCGCTATCTGCCGGAATTCGGATTTATTGTCGCAAATTACAATTACAACGTTTACCACGCATTCACGACCGACGAACATCTGATTGTTTCTGTGCAGAAATTAGAACAATTGTTTTACGAGCAAGACGGATCGGCTGCCGGTCATTTAAAAAAAATATACGACGAATTATCGTTGTATGAGAAATATCAATTGTACTGGGCCGTATTCCTTCATGATATCGGCAAATCCCGCGGCGGCGATCATTCGTTTATCGGCGCTGACTTGGCACAAATTATATTTGACCGAATCGGTTTCACCGACGAACGCGAACCGATTTATTTTTTAATTAAACAGCATTTGACGATGGAGCAAGTTGCCTTTCGCAGGAATCTGAAAGATCCGACGACCATCGGGAATTTCGCCGATGCGGTTCAAAATCGCCGGTGGCTGAAAATGCTTTATCTGCTTACGTTCGCAGACATGTCGGCGGCTAATAAAAATGTCTGGACGGAATGGAAGGGGTTGTTGCTGCACGAACTGTATGTCAAAGCGGACACGTATCTTAAAAACAAGGAGCAAGGCGGCGGAGACACGGCTCAATGGGAAGAATTGGATTATGAATCCATTCAGCTTCAATCCGCTTTGGACGTCACATTCAACGATCAAACCAATTACACCGAAATTACCGTTATCACCGCGGATGATCCGTACCGGTTGTCGCAAATCTGCGGCGCGATGGCCGTGTGCGACGTCAGCATTTTCGACGCGCACGTTTTCACGCGCGATGACGGCGTCATCATCGACCAGTTTCGCGTCGTCGACTTTCGAAGCCACCAACCGCTTTCGCGCGATCAGCAAAATAAATTAGCATCAACCCTCGAAGATATTTTGCTCAAAAAAACAAACGTTGAAGAAAAAATCGAAAAGGCTAAGCAGAAATGGAAACGGCTGAAATATCATAGTCATGTCGAAACAGAAATTCATTTCGAAGACGATCATAAACATTCGATCGTCGATATTTTCACGGCGGACCGTATTGGTTTACTTTACACTATTACCAAAACCTTATCGGATTTGCAACTCAATATCACCGCCGCAAAGATCGGCACAAGGCTAGACGGCGTAGCCGATTGCTTTTACATCACGGAAAAAGACGGGCAAAAAATTACAGCCATTACACGGCAGAATGAAATACGGAAAAAATTAATCGAAATGCTACATTAACATCCCAAGTGGCCATGATGAGCGAAGTCGAGCCATGATGTTGGCGCCGTTTAAACTCTTGATTTCAACTACGTATTCAATTCAAACTCAACGAAAATTTCCCCGTTCTCAATGATCACCGGATAATGACGCAGCGCAATTCCGCTATGATTAAGGCATTCCCCTGTTAGAATATCGTATTCCCACCCGTGCCATGAACAAATCAATTTTGTGCCCTTGATCTTGCCAGTCGTTGCCAACGGTGCGTTCATGTGTTTGCACAAACCGTCCATCGCATGAATAGCGCCTCCGATTTTGTATACGGCAATCTGACGCGCGAAAATCTTAAGCGTTCGGACCGAACCTTCCGCTAATTCCGATTCGCTGCAAACTTTAAACTTTCTGGCGCCGGCCATCAGTTTACCTGTATGACTAAACATTTGAGATATTCGGTTTCCCGCATCGACAGATGAATGGGGTGATCCTTAGGCTGCCCGTGAATTTCCAGCAAAACCGCGTCCCGCCCCGCGCTCACCAAGCCTTGCTGCACGGTATTACGAAACGTCTCCGGATCGATGGCATGCGAACAACTGCACGTAATAAGAATGCCGCCATCGGTCAACGCTTTGGCGGCCCGGCGATTGATTTCACGGTAACCTTTGATCGCGTCCTTGACTTCGCTGCGCGACTTGGCAAACGCCGGCGGATCCAAAATAATCACGTCCCATCGCTCTTTAGCATCATTAATTTTTTTCAATTCATCGAAAACATTGACAGCCTTAAATGAACATTGCTGTAACCCGTTGATTTCAGCATGTTCGCGGCATTGATTCGCCGCTGTTTCAGAAATATCCAATCCGATCACTTCTCTGGCGCCAAATCGCGCCGCGTTCAAACTCCAGCCGCCGACGTGCGAAAAACAATCCAATACGCGTTTATCTTTTACGTAGGCTCGCGTCAATTTTTGATTTTCCCTTTGATCGAGAAAAAAACCTGTCTTCTGGCCATTCACCAAATCAAGTTTGAAAGTCAATCCGTCGATATCAACGTTGACTTTTTCACTCACGTCCCCCGCCACGATCTTTTTATTTAATTCCAAATGCTCGAGTTTACGGATCGACGAGTCGTTGCGCTCCACGATTCCTTTTGGATTGAACAGTTTTTTTATTGCTTCATAGATCCAGGGAAGCATCCGTTCAATGCCGGCCGTTAAGGATTGCACGACAAAAAACTCTTCATAACGGTCAATCACAAGTCCAGGCAAAAAATCCGATTCACCGAAAACCAGGCGATAACAGCGGGCTTCCGGAACCAGATACTTTCGCCTTTCGGCCGCTTCGCGAATACGTTCAAAAATAAAATGTCCGTCAATAGTCGCATGTTGCCTTGTCAACAGCCGCACGGCGATCAACGAATGAGGATTGGCATAACCGTCTCCGATAAAATAACCGTTATGGTCCGCTACTTCGACGATTTCGCCCGGTTCGAATCCTTTGAGATTACTTTGAATTTCATTGCTGAAAATCCAAAGATGGCCGTTGCGCACACGTGCGTCGTTTTTCGGTTTGAGTTGAATCGTTTTCATGCAAATATTGTTTTTAGACCGGCCATGATATTAAATATAAATTGCTTTTGCAAATCCTAATTGATATATTCGCCGCAATTAAAAAATAAACGCCGAAAGTTGTTGTAAAATATGGCTGTTGAATTCATTCGGAATTTCTGTATCATCGCACACATCGATCACGGCAAATCCACGCTGGCCGACCGTTTGCTGGAATTTACCCACACGATCGCCAAACGGGAAATGGAAAACCAGGTGCTCGACAATATGGACCTGGAAAAGGAACGCGGCATTACCATCAAAGCCCACGCCATACGGATGGAATACAAAGCCAAAGACAAAAATACTTACGTTCTCAATTTGATCGATACGCCAGGTCACGTGGATTTTACGTATGAAGTGTCCCGAAGCCTGGCTGCCTGCGAAGGAGCTATCCTCGTCGTCGATGCATCGCAAGGCGTCGAAGCGCAAACCATCAGTAATTTGTATCTCGCAATCGAAGCGGGATTACATATTATTCCAGTCGTCAATAAAATAGATTTACCGAGCGCCGAGCCGGAACGCGTGTGCCAGGAAATCATCGACCTGATCGGATGCAGCCGCGAGGAAATTGTTTTGGCCAGCGCCAAAGCCGGCATCGGTATCGAAGAAATTCTCGAAGAAATTGTCAAATCGATTCCACATCCCAAGGGCGATGCATCGAAACCGTTGCAGGCATTGATTTTTGATTCGGTTTTCGATTCGTTCCGCGGCGCGATCGCTTATGTGCGTATCTTTCAGGGCGAATTGCGCCATGGCGACCGGATTAAATTTTTCTCCAATGACAAAACTCATCTTGCAGACGAAATTGGTTTTTTAAGACTCGATCGTGTCAAGGCCGATACGATTACACTTGGCGAAGTCGGTTACATCGTCGGCAATATTCGTGAAATCAGCGATATTCGCGTCGGCGACACGATCACGAATGCGGACAACCCGGCCGCCGAGCCGCTTGCGGGTTATAAAGATATTAAGCCGATGGTCTTCAGCGGCATCTATCCGACCAACAGCGATGATTTTGAAGAGCTTCGTTCCTCGCTCGAAAAACTCAAGCTGAACGATTCCTCGTTGATTTACGAACCGGAAACGTCGGCGGCGCTCGGTTTCGGCTTCCGTTGCGGTTTTCTCGGACTATTGCACATGGAAATCGTTCAGGAACGTCTCGAGCGCGAATTCAATATTAGCATGATCACCACCGTTCCCAACGTACGGTACCGCGTGTTTAAAACGAACGGTGAAATGACCGAGGTCAGCAACCCGTCGACGATGCCGTCCGCCGGCGTGATCGAGCACGTGGAAGAACCTTATATCAAAGCCCAGATTATTACGCCTTCCGAATTTATCGGTAACATCATGCAATTGGCGATGGAACGGCGCGGCATTTACATCAATACGCAATACATTTCACCGACGCGCGCAGATTTGAGTTTCGAATTCCCGTTATCAGAAATTATTTTTGATTTTTACGATAAATTAAAGTCGTCGACGCGCGGCTACGCTTCATTCGATTACGAATATGCCGGTTACAAAGACGGCGATTTGGTGAAACTCGATATTCTGATCAACGGCGATCCCGTTGATGCATTTTCGAGCATCATCCACCGTGACAAAGCCTATGAGTGGGGCCGAAAACTTTGTGAAAAACTCAAAGACCTGATTCCGCGCCAAATGTTCGAAGTCATCATTCAGGCGGCCATTGGAAGCAAAATTATCGCCCGCGACAGTATTCGCGCCATGCGCAAAGACGTTACGGCCAAGTGTTACGGCGGCGATATTTCGCGTAAGCGAAAATTGCTCGAGCGGCAGAAGGAAGGTAAGAAACGCATGAAACAAGTCGGAAGCGTGGAAATTCCACAAGAAGCGTTCCTCGCCGTTTTAAAAATTTCAGATTAAAATGAGTGAAACTTCCAATACAAATTCTATCGTGGTATTGGTGACGATCGGCAGCGCGGATGAGGCCGCCACATTGGCTAAAACTCTGGTCGATGAAAAATTAGCGGCGTGTTGCAATGTGATCGAAAAAATCCGTTCGATCTACAGGTGGGAAGGAAAAGTCTGCGATGAAGGTGAAACGCTTTTAATGATCAAAGCGATTGCACACAACTACGATAAATTAGAAAAACGTATTAAAGAACTGCACAGCTATCAAGTGCCTGAAATCATCGCCATAGACATCACACGCGGATTTCCCCCATACCTCGCCTGGCTCAAAGAAAATTCTCAGCCTTAAGCAATCGCTAATTTTTTCTTCGGCGGTTCGGCCATTTTCCGATCGGCCATCGATTCATAAGTACGTACAATTTTATGCGCTTTTTGCGAAACCTGCTCGCACAATCCTGCCAGTACGGCCAAAGCCGAATCCTTCTTTGATTCCCCTGCTTCAAAATATTTTAATTCTTTTTTAGCCGCATCAAGATGTTTTTGAATCTGTGCAATCATGGTTTTAAAAATTGAAAACGTTCGCATCAATTTAAGCAAGTGGATACGATTGGTTTCATTCAGATTCTGAACGTATTTTTTAATATCGGTTTTGTTATGTTTGGGAGCGGCGTTGAGTAATTCGATCATAGGCAAACTAAAATAACCATTCGCCAAATCGTTGTCCGAGTCCTCGATCACGCCCATTAAATCTTCAAGGTCATCAACCAATTGATACGCGATACCCAATTGATGTCCGAAAGCGCTCATGTGCCGAATGGCCGTTTGATCGGATGACGTGAGGCGAATGCCGATGGAAGCCGCCATCGCAAAAAGCACGGCCGTTTTATTGGCTATGATATCGAAATACTCTTTCGAAGTAATATCCCAGTTGTATTGCAATTTATTGGAAGTAATCTCGCTGCGGATCATGAGTTGGATCGTATCGAGAAAATACCGTACGACTTCCGCCGGCAAATGTTTGACCATCAAATGAATGCTCCCGGCAAGAAGATAATCGCCGGTTAAAACCGATTTGGAAATGCCGACTTCTTTTTGCGAGGTCAGCCGGTTACGGCGCGATTCCGTGCGATCCAGCACGTCGTCGTGAAACAACGATGCTAAATGGAAAAGCTCAATGGCCGCCGAACCGTAGGCCAGCGCTTGGGTTTCATTGTCGCCCAATTGCGCCGAAGCGCCGACCACCATCGGGCGTAAACGTTTTCCTCCGCTGTGCTGCGATTTGAGAAGCTCCTTAAGCGCCGCGCTGCCGGTTGTTTCGAAAATTTCATGAATGACCGATTCCGTATCTTTAACCAGCGCTTGCAGCCAGGGAATGTGTTCAAAATTGTTCATGGGTTTCCTTTATTTCCATTGAATCGGAATTTTTCGTAACGTAGATGACGTGACTTCCTCGCCTTGAATGAATCGTTCGAGAAGCAAATTGACGGCTTCGGAAATTTTTTGCATGTCGTCAAGGCGTTTTAAAAAAACAGCGGCTTTTTTACGATCCGTTACATTCATCGATGACAGGGACGAACGCAGCAAATCCGAACTGCGGCCGATCGTATCCAAAACAGGCTCAAGCTCGCGCTTTTTGCGCTCCCGCACAAAGTGAATGATAACCCTCCACATATCTTCATCCAATTCGTAGTAATCTTTCCGGTCGCCTTTGATGCGAACTTTCCGGATAATCCCCCATTCTTTCAACGCGCGGATATTCATGCTCACGTTGCCGCGGCTGATGCCCAACTGCTCGCTCATATCGTCCAGCGTTAGCGGCTCGTCGCTTGCGAACAGAAGCGCATACAACTGGCCCATGACTTTATTGATGCCCCAGAACGAGCCGACCTCGCCCCATCGCTGAGTAAAATGTTCTACTGATTTTTCTAAAGCTTTGTGCATACTATTTGATTGGATACTGAAATGATTGGATTTGAAACTCGTGAATATGTCAACTCCAAACGGAGTGAGGAATTGAACAACACATCCAACCGATATTCAGCAAACCGATTAAAGTTTCAAAAAATTCTGAAACTTTGTTGAGGCGACAATTTATACGAATCGCCAGGAATTGTCAAGGAAAAGAGATTTAACAAAAAAACACGAAAAAGACCCTCTGAAGAATTATAAATCGCTTGAATACCAAAACAATTCTGGCTAATTTGGCTTACGAATTTCAAACGGAAAAAACTTTGTATTCACACGAACATTTTATCCGGCAGACGTTGAAGCTCGCCAAAAAAGCCGAAGGCAAAACATTGACCAATCCGATGGTCGGAGCGGTTTTGGTGTGTACGCGCAATAATCAACGCGATATTATCGGACAAGGTTTTCACAAAGGCTACGGGAAACCGCACGCTGAAATTGAAGCCATCGAAGATGCCAACCGTAACGGATACTCTGATTTATCCCGCTGTACTTTGTACGTTAATCTGGAGCCCTGTTGCCACTTTGGCAAAACGCCTCCCTGCACCGACCGAATTTTATCGGAAAAAATTCCCCATGTCATTTTCGGAACGTTGGATCCTTTCAAGAAGGTAGCGGGAAAAGGCAAAAAGAAATTGCTTGAAAACGGCGTGCAGGTGGAATTCGGATTTCTTGAAGATGAATGCCGGGAGTTAAACAAAGTCTTTTTCAAACATGTGAAAACGGGCTTGCCGTGGGTTACTTTGAAAATGGCTCAATCGGTGGACGGCAAAATTGCAACCGCTAACGGCGATTCCAAATGGATAAGTTCCGAAGCGTCCCGGAAATTGGTTCATCGGTGGCGTTCACAATTCGATGCCGTGCTCGTCGGCGCCGAAACGGTGATGAAAGATAATCCTTCCCTGAATGTCCGGTTGATCCGCGGCCGTCATCCGAAAAGAATCATACTCGACGGACGATTGCGCCTGCCGGACAAAGCAACCGTCGTCCACGACGCTCTGCGTTCGCAAACGATCATCCTGACGTCGGAATCGGCGCCATTGAAGAAAATAAAACTTTTCCGTGAACGCGGCGTTAAAGTGTATACATTTAAGGCGGATGGTTACCGGATTAATATCCGAAAAGCTCTGAAAAAAATTTTATACGAAGAAAAGATTGCGTCCGTATTAGTGGAAGGCGGCGCCGTCGTGCACGGCGAATTTCTAAAAGAAAAATTGGCGGACGAAATCGCCGTCTTTATCGCACCTAAATTGATTGGTAATGGACGACCGTCGGTCAGCGCAGAATTGGCCGAATCGATCAAACGATCGGTCACATTGAACGGCGTTACTTATTCCAAGTCTGGCGATGATTTGTTACTCCATGCTCGCTTGTAATTGATAATCTTTAGTTATTAAAATCGGATTATGGCATCGGCAACGCTCCACATTACCCTGGCTTTTACGTACGGTTTCGCGATCGGTTTTGTCAACTCTATTCCGATCGGACCGATCAGCGTATCGATCATTGACACGAGTTTCCGTAAAGGTTTTTGGCAGGCATTTACGATCGGATTGGGCGCGCTGGTGATTGACATCGTGTACTGCACGATCGGTGTTTTTAGCATTACCGTTTTTCAATCGCAAATCGAAATGCTGTTTCTACCCATGGGCTTTCCCGTGCTGACTTTTCTCGGCGGACGCCTGATGTACATGGGTTTTAAAGATCAATATTCGCAGACGTTTCACCCGCCGACGCACAAAGATATTACCAAAAATTTTTCTCTGGGATTTATTTTGTATCTGACCAATCCCCTCGCCATCGGTTTTTGGGTGATTGCGCTTGGTTTGATTTTTTCGTATCAACTCATTCGCCAGCACATGCACGACCAGATCAGTTTTATTGCCGGAATGGCCATCGGGACAACGCTTTGGTTTTTCCTGCTGGCCAAAACCGTGGCCTGGCGCCGCAAAACAATTTCAGAGCAAACCATCAGGAAAATTTCAATGGCTACAGGCATCGTCTTGATCGCTTGCGGTTTTTATCTGGGTTACGAATATTTCAAAAAAATTTCATTGTAACATCGACTAAATCGCGTGACAAAAATTGAACTGTTGATTTTCGACCTGGACGGTACGCTCGTTGATTCGCTCAGGGATATCACGCAATCGGTGAACTTCACATTACTAAAGATTGGATTGCAGCCGCTTCCGGAAAAACAGATCCAGTCATACGTGGGCGACGGTATTTCACTTTTGCTTTCACGATGCATACAGACTCAACGCGAATCTGCGGAATCCTTGTTAAAAGAAGCTCTCCGCGCGTATGAACGACATCATACGGAACATTGCTTAGATTATTCAAAATTGTATCCGGATGTTGAAAACGTTCTATCACATTTTCAAAATAAAAACAAAGTCATTATCAGCAATAAACCTGAAAATTTCACCAAAAAAGTTGCCAAAGGACTTGGCATCGCGCCACACTTCGATATCATTTTAGGCGGCGATAGTCTTCTGGAAAAAAAACCAAGTCCGATGCCGGTTTTGTTTGCGTTGGATAAGCTCGGGCAAAAACCTCGTAATGCTGTCATGATAGGAGACGGCCATCAGGATATTGCGTGTGGCAAAGCGGCGGGAATCCTGACGTGCGGCGTTACCTACGGTTTCCGCTCGCGGGAAGCCGTCGCCGGCGCAGATTTCGTCGTTGACCGGCTCGACGCAATAAAATTGTTATTTAACTGATCTGAAAAACATGAATGCAGTCAATACCAAAGACATTCTGAAAAAAGTACGCCGGATCGAAATCAAAACGCGTGGCCTGGTGAATAACGTTTTCAGCGGCGAGTACCACACGGTTTTCAAAGGCCGCGGGATGTCATTTTCCGAAGTCCGCGAATATCAATTCGGCGACGAAATCCGATTTATCGATTGGAATGTTTCCGCGCGCATGGAACGGCCGTACGTAAAAGTATTCGAAGAAGAACGCGAACAAACTCTGATGATCCTGTTCGACGCCAGCGCATCGGGCAATTTCGGCACGTTCCGCCAAATGAAAAGAGAACTGATGGTTGAAATGGCGGCGCTCATCGCTTTCAGCGCGATTAAAAACAACGATAAAGTCGGTTTACTGATTTTCACCGACCGCATCGAAAAATTTATTCCGCCGAAAAAAGGGAAATCCCATGTCTTGAGGTTGATCCGTGAAATCCTGGGATTTACGCCTACCCATAAAGGCACGAATATCACGGCTGCGCTGGAATATACGCGGCACGTGCTCAACCGGCGCAGCATCGTATTTCTTATGAGTGATTTTGTCGACGATCGATTTGAAAAACCGCTGCGTACCGTCGCCAAAAAACATGACCTGATCGGTATTCGCGTATTCGATCGACGTGAAAGAGACATGCCCAATGTCGGACTGATGACACTGCAAGATGAAGAATCAGGCGAATGGATTGAAGTAGATACTTCGTCGGCTGTTTTTCTTCAACACTTGAGAAAAAACGTACAAGAATGGACAAAAAAACAAGACTTGCTTTTTCGCAAAAGCCGTGTCGATTTGATCGAGGTTTCTACCGGTTCCGATTTTGTGGAATCTCTAATCCGGTTTTTTGAAACCCGCGAAAAAAGACTCCGTCACGGTTGACTAATTGCTGAAAATACTCTTAAAATTCTTATGGCGTTCTAATTTTTTCAATATTTTAAACAAAATAATCGTTGACATAATCGATTAATTGTTTTAAGTTTACAAAAATAATTTCTGACCTTAATGCTGAAGGTCTAAATCAGATTTTAAAATTCAACCCCACCTATCCAAACTTACGAGGTACGATGTGGATTTAGTCTATAACAGAGCGAGAGACTTGCGTGATAAAGTTGACTCCGTCATGTTAAAGAAAATCGAATGGCAAATTCTCTTCTCCGTCGATGGTAAACGTTCCGTATCGCAAATCGCCAATAAAGTTCAGCGCGACGAAAATTTTGTAGAACAGATACTGCAATCGCTGGCTGGAAAACAACTTGTCACCGGCGGCGGAACCGCAGCGCCGGCTAAAGACAACGGGGTCGAAGCCAAAAAAACCGAGACCAAGAAAAAAGAAACCAAAAAAGAAGAACCGAAAGCCGAAAAAGTCAAAGAGCCGGAACCGGTCAAAAAAGAAACCAAACCGGTTGTCGAAAAGAAAGCGGAAGCTTTTGATATCCAATCGATGATGACCGAAGAACCTAAACCTGTTGCCACTCCGGTTGCCAAACAACCGGCAGCTTCGGCGGCGAAATCAGGCGGCAAAAAGATTTTGGTGGTCGATGACAGTATCGTCATCCAAAAAATGGTTGAAATCGCTCTTGAAAACGAGCAATTCCAACTGAACGCCGCGATGAAAGGCGAAGACGCCGTTCGTCTGGCTAAAGAAAATCAACCGAGCCTGATTCTTCTGGACATCATGTTACCGGATATGAGCGGATTGGACGTTATGAAAGCCATTCGCGCGCTCGGCGCTCCGTTCGATGCGGTGCCGATCGTCATTCTCAGCGGCAAGGATTCTCCGCAAGATAAAGACGCGGCTCTGAATAACGGCGCCAACGATTTCCTGACCAAACCTTTTCATGATGAAGACCTTCTGGCTAAGGTACATGAATACCTCGGATAAAACGATCAACGCATAATGAAATCGTAGAACCCTAAACGTTTCCGCTTAGGGTTTTTTTTTCCATTGGAATACTATGGCGGCTGTCAGCAAAACAAAAAAAATCGTCGATTTTTATCTGCCGGAATTGCTCAATCATTTCCGAAGTATGAGCGAGCACCGCTTTTCGCCGATTGATTTCAGCATTATCAAGAAAATCGTCCTTTCGGTCATCAATGCGCCCGATCGAATCGTCCGTATCGAACAATTAAAAGATTCTCCTTCGCTCGCTCCTTTTTTTCAATTCCTCCGGCAAATTTTGGAAATGGCTGAAAAAGAAGAAGTCAAAATCAGCCAACTCATTGCCAACATTGAAAGCGATTCGGAAAAGTTGTACAACATCTTTGCGCAGATTCTCCCGGCCCATGCCGATCTCGGCGCCATGGAAACGGAATTGCAGGCCATCGGCATCACGATCGACCTGAATTATCTCAAAAAAACATATCCGTCTAAAACTGAAGAAAAGGCAACCGTCGTCCCCAAACCGGTTATGACAAAAACCGAAACCCCGAAACCCGCCAAGAAAACCATCCCGGCTGAATTCGGCAAAGTCGATGACATGATCGGTTTTCTCAATGCCCGCGGCAAAAAAGCTCATGAGAAAAAAGAACCCGCGCCGTTTGATGAAGTCATCGACATGACGGCGGCGGCCGTTAAACAAGTCTTCGGAAAAAAAATCGCGCCAAAAATCGACGGCGAAACTATGATTGCTTTTCGCGAGGAGGTGTCGTCGTATTCTCAAATGATCGAAGACAGTCTGAAACGATTGAGGCATCAAAACGACCGGCTTGCGCTCAAAGACGTTCAGCAATCATCCCGGGCGCTCATTACCGCGTCGAAACTGCTGAAATTCAAAGTGCTCACGGATGCTTGCCAAGCGATGATGAGCGTATATACCAAGGCTATTGAAAAAGACTTGCCGGCGTCGTCTGAACTTATCGATCTCACGGCCGAGACTATCAAGGCATTAAAAGCATTCGCCGATACTCAGCAGTTGACCGAAGAAACTTTCCTGGTTTTGTCTCGTCAATTCTCACAGCTTAAACTCGACTCCCCGATCTCTACGCCTTTCAAAGAGATTGAAAAATCCAAGGCGGAAGAAAAACCTAAGGAAGTTGTAACAGTTCAGACGGAAGCAAAATCCCTTGCGTCAAAAGAGAGTTTAAAACAGTCCGTCGAAGATCTGTCGTGGATGGATTCGATACAAAATGTTATCAGCCAAAATTTTCCGAAAACTTCAGCTATGACAACGGATATTCCCGAACCGGTCATAGAAACGCCTAAAGTCGAAACCAAAAAAGAAGAGACGAAAACTTCCATTGAAGTCGACGTCCCGCTGGAAACCAAAAAGACCGTTCCGGTTGTGCGTAAAAAACCGGTTACTTCGTCAGAACAAAACGTACTGGAGCCTGAGAAGCTTTTGGACATGATGGCCGCGCACGATCCGGACGTCGATTTGACTCAGATGAAAGTACCGACCTTCATCGAAAAAATGAGCGTCGAGCCTGAAGATATCGTTGCATTAGCCGCGCCTAAAAAGAAAAAGTCGGCGGCTAAAACCGGGAAAAAAGAATCCCAGAAAATTTCCGAGACAAGGCCGGAAATTAAAAAAACTGAAAAAACAGAAACCAAACCGCCGGTACCGGTGGAGACAACTGAGTCGGGCGACTTGTTGCGTGAAACGTTTACAGAAATGGACGCTGAGATTCTGGAAATTTTTGAACAGGAAGCCGGCAGTTATTTTAAAATGTTCGATAAATCCATTGAAAAACTTCGTTCCAATCTTAAAGACGAAAATTCGATCAAAGAACTCGAACGCGCCAGCCACAGCCTGAAAAGTTCGGCGCGTATGCTTGGTTTCGAAAAAATATCCGGACTGTCGGCGTGCATCGAATTAATCACGGAAAGATTTTTTGAGAATGAAATTGTTCTCGATGCGCCGATGCTGCAGCTTTTATATGACATCATTATTGCATTGAAACAACTATTTAATCGTGCGGCCGTGGACGCAGCGTCTATTGCCGAAAGGCTGATAGCGCTTGAACGAACGTTGTCGACTCCGGACATTTTTATGCGCAATATACCCAGTCTCAAAAGCAGCGCTTCCAAACCATCAGCGGAGAAAACCGTTGAAATAATGAAACCGGCGATTCCGGCCACGAGCGATGTTAAAGAAGACATTCAGGAATCGGGTAAAGACTATTTTGCATCGACCGGTGTCGACGAAGAAATCGTTCAGATATTCAAAGAAGAAGCCGGCGCTTACATGAAATCAATCGGCAATGCCATTGTCGCCTTGAATAAGGATTTGCATAATATGACGGTGATGCGTGATATTGAAAAATCAGCTCACAGTTTGCGCAGTTCAGCCAAAATGCTGGGATTCCTCAAGATTAGTAACCTTGCCCGACCGATGGAAGTACTGGCCGAACGAATTAATAAAGGAAAAGCTGAAATCGACTCCGGCATCATTGCATTATTCGATGAGTCGTCAGTATTGCTTAAAATGCTCGTGACCGGTAAGGACGTAGACATCGACACAGTTCTTGATCGCTTGTCCGCCGCTGAAAAACAACCGGCAACCGGGTCAGACGATAAAACAATCAAATTAAAAATTTCTCCTGCCGATAAGCCTATCAAAAAAGAAAGTGAGGCAGCCGTGAAAAGTAAAAAGACGAAAAAAGAACCTAAAATTCCAGCAAAGGCGTTCACGGATATTAAATTGGACTCCGATCCGATACTCAAGCGGCTAGTAACCGGCGAAAAAGAATTATTAAGCGAAATGGCTGAATCCAGCCAGTCTTTGAAATAGACTTTATACAAACAAACCAAGGGGCCACGCATGCGATTCAAAGATACGATTATTATTTTATCATTCCTTCAGGCGGCGATGGTATCCGCCGCTACAAATTCCGGTGTGCTTAAAGGCGATGAAACATGGGAAGGCGTCGTTCAAATCACCGGCGACGTCGTCGTTCCCGAAGGCGTCACTCTAACAATCAAGCCCAACGCTTTGATCAAATTTGCCGCGAACAGCGATGATCAGGAAGGCGGCTACGATATCACGAAATGTGAACTGATCATCGAAGGGGTACTGCGCGCGGAAGGCAAAGATAAGTACGAAATTCGTTTTACTTCCGGCAATTTTGCTCTCCCCAACGAAACTGTCAAAAACAAACTGCAGCCGCAGGCCAGCGATTGGTACGGTATCATCTTCAAACGCGGCAACCACGACCGGAGCATCGTTTCGTACAGCGTGGTCGAGTTTGCCTATGACGGCATCACCTGCATCGCTGAGATCAAGAAAGCGTCACCTTCCAAAGGGATCATCACCAGGGATTTCGTTCCGACGAAGATCGCACGGGAGTATAAAGAGGGCGGGGCGCGGGCGCTTTCCGTGCTGACCGATGAACGGTACTTCCAGGGGAAAGGCGAGTATATCGCCGCGGCGAAGAGTGCAGCGGCCCTGCCGGTGCTCCGGAAGGATTTCATCGTGGACGAGTACCAGATCTACGAATCCCGCGTCCTCGGTGCGGATGCCATCCTGCTCATCGTTGCCGCATTGGATGACCTCCGGCTGCGTTCCTTCCTCTCTACGGCGGAGGACCTCTCGCTCTCCGTCCTGGTGGAATGCCATACCAAGAACGAGATCGAACGCGCCATCGACTCCGGCGCCAGCATCATCGGCATCAATAACCGTGACCTGAACACCTTCAGCGTGAATGTGGACCTCTCGCTGATGCTGAAGAATTTCATCCCGAACTCCTGCACGGCGGTCAGCGAGAGCGGCATCAAGAACCACAATACGGTCGAGCGGCTCTCACAGGCAGGGTTCGATGCCGTGCTTGTGGGCGAGCATCTCATGGCACAGCCGGACCGTCGCAAGGCGCTGCAGGACCTGCTGGGTCCGAAGGAACGCGTGCGATGAGTCCGTACTTCATCAAGATCTGCGGCATCACCACATATGAGGATGCGGCTGCTGCGGTCGATGCCGGTGCAACGGCGATCGGATTCAACTTCTACCGCAAGAGCAAGCGCTACATCGCTCCGGAGCGTGCTAAGGAGATCGCCGAGAAGGTGCGCGGAAAGATCGCAACGGTCGGCGTTTTCGTGAATGAACGGCCGGAGGTGGTGCGCGCAGCCGGTGCACTGGTGAAACTGACCTATTGCCAGTTCCACGGTGATGAGGATGAGGAGTATGTGAACCGGTTCCCGAATGCCATCAAAGCGTTCCGGGTGAACGATTCGCTGAAGGGTGTCTATTTCGATGATTACCGGGCCGCTGCCTTCCTCCTGGATGCATACGATGAAAAGGAAATGGGAGGGACCGGGAAACGGTTCAACTGGCTGCTTGCTCGTGAAGCGAATGAATTCGGGAAGATCATCCTTGCCGGCGGTCTGACACCGGAGAATGTGGAAGAAGCGGTCTCCATCGTCCACCCCTGGGGTGTCGATGTGAGCAGCGGCGTCGAATCCGGTGAACCGGGAAAGAAGGACCATCTCAAAGTGCGGCTCTTCGCAGAGCGCGCCCGTACGGCGTTCCAACACATGCTGGAGACTGAATAGTATGGCGTTCATGTATCCTTATCCCTCCGTCCCAGATGCACGCGGTCATTTCGGTGTATACGGCGGACGGTACATCCCCGAGACACTCCTGCCGGCCTCCGAAGAGCTGACGGAATGGTATCTAAAACTGAAGGATGATCCGGAGTTCCAGCGGGACCTTGAGTACTATCTGAAGTACTTCGTCGGCCGTGAGACCCCGCTCTACCATGCACAACGTCTGTCGGCGCATGCGGGCGGTGCGAAGATCTATCTGAAGCGGGAGGACCTCTGCCATACCGGAGCGCATAAGATCAACAACACGGTCGGACAGGTGCTCATCGCGCAGCGGATGGGGAAGAAGCGGGTGATCGCCGAGACCGGTGCCGGTCAGCACGGCGTGGCAACGGCCACGGTCTGTGCCTTGTTCGGACTGCAGTGTGTCGTCTATATGGGTGAAGAGGATATGGAGCGTCAGGCACCGAACGTCTACCGCATGAAACTGCTCGGTGCCGAGGTGCGGCCGGTATCGTCCGGCAGCAAGACATTGAAGGATGCCACCAGCGAAGCGATCCGGGACTGGGTGACGAATGTGAACACCACCTTCTACATCATCGGTTCGGTCGTCGGGATGCATCCGTATCCGATGATGGTGCGTGATTTCCAGTCGGTGATCGGCCGCGAGACCCGCGAACAGATGCTGCAGCAGGAGGGACGTCTGCCGGATGCTGTCGTTGCGTGTGTCGGCGGCGGCAGCAATGCCATGGGGATCTTCCATCCGTTCCTGAACGATGTGCCGTCTGTAAAATTGTATGGGGTGGAGGCGGCCGGCTTCGGTCTGGAGTCCGGAAAGCATTCCGCTGCCCTTGCCAAAGGAAGCCGCGGTGTCCTGCACGGTTCCATGCAGTACCTCCTGCAGGATGATCATGGACAGGTGGAGATCGCACATTCTATCTCTGCGGGTCTCGATTATCCGGGTGTCGGGCCGGAGCATTGTTATCTGAAGGACAATGACTATGTCACGTACGTTTCCGTGACCGACACCGAAGCATTGGATGCCCTGCAATTACTCTCACGGCGTGAAGGGATCATCCCCGCATTGGAATCGTCCCATGCAATCGCCTATGCGGTGACACTTGCGTCCACCATGCCGTCCCGTGCCTCTATTGTTGTGAACCTTTCCGGACGGGGAGACAAGGATCTTGGAACGGTCATGAAAGAACTTTCATTGTGATGTGTGGTGTGAAGTCCTCTCCTTTATTGTGCCACTGATCGGAAGGCTGTTCTATTGTCCGGTATCCGGCCGGAGCACTCTGAGATCGTGGTAGCATAGCACGATGAATAGTCCGTCGATTTGGTCCGTTGGGATGCTTGCCGTATGAAGATCTTGTTTGTTGCCATGAAGTATGATTATGGAATCAGCGAGCGCGGATTCAGCTTCGAGCATTTCAATTTTTATGAGTCGTTGGTAGGGATGGGGCACGATGTGGAGTATTTTGATTTCATGGATCTGTACCGAAAGCATGGATCCGTCCGCATGACGTCACAGCTGCTGGAACGTGTTCGGACCACGAAGCCGGATCTTGTCTTTTCCGTTCTGTTCACCGATGAATTCGATCACACGGCTCTTCGGCGTTTACGGCGGGAGATATCGATCCCTATTGTGAATTGGTTCTCAGATGATCATTGGCGGTATGAGACGTTCTCCCGGCATTGGGCAGATTGCTTTACTCACGTGGTTACCACTGATGAAGCATCCGTGCAGAAATATATCGCTGCCGGTGAGACTATCCCGCTATTGTCCCAATGGGGAGTGAACCACTATCGCTATACTGCGCAGCAGGGACCCATGCGGCATATGGTGTCGTTCGTCGGCCAGCCATATGGCAAGAGGAGATCGGTCATCCGAACGATCAGGCAAAGGGGGATTGATGTTTGCGTTCGAGGGACTGGCTGGAATGTCGGTCTGCATCATCGGATATTCAACAAACTAGGGATCCTGTCCCCGGAGAAGTACGAAGACCTCTGCAACAGCACCAGGATTGATCAACAGGGAATGGTCGATATGTTCAGATCGACAAGGATTAATCTGAACCTGTCCGATGCATATCGGAAAGGGTATCGTAAACAAATTAAAGCGCGAACGTTCGAGATTCCCGGCTGCGGAGGTTTTCAGCTCTGTGAAGAAACCGAACATCTTTCGGATTATTTCATCCCTGATCAGGAGATTGTTACGTTTACTTCCACTGAGGAGATGCTGGAAAAGATACACTATTTCCTTTCCCATGATCACGAGCGGAACACTGTTGCAAGTTCCGGCCATCAACGGGTACTGCGCGATCATACCTACGAAAAACGGTTCCAACAATTGTTTGCATCTGTTGGGATATCATCCTGAGCAGGATCGGTGTCTGTTCATTGCGGATCCATTTCGATGATCGATGCAGCGTGCCATAGCGTTTCCAGTCGCAGGAGTATTGGTTGATATCACGGATAGTGTCATTCTTCACAACTGGGCATGAACGCAGTGTCAAAGCGAAGCAGCATATTGTCCTTTCGTTTCTTACGCGTGCTGTCGCAATGGCGATCGGACTCTATCTTGTTCCGCTGACACTCCGTACGGTCACGAATACCGAGTATGGTATCTGGCTCACCGTTGCATCGTTCCTCAGCTGGTTCTCGTTCTTTGATATCGGATTGGGGAACGGCCTTCGAAATAAACTAGCAGAGGCTCTGGCTGGTAACGATCAGCAACGGGCCAGGGAGTATATCAGCACGACCTATGCCGTTCTGACCGCGATCGCCCTTCTCTTGACCGTACTGTTTGGAATGGTGTACCGGTATATTCCGTGGCGTGAAGTATTCAATGCACCGGCCGAAGTTGCATCCGATCTGACCATACTGGTTCCGGCGGTGTTTCTGCTCTTTATGGTCCAGTTTGTCCTGCAGTTGATCATCACCGTATTATTGGCCGATCAGCGTCCTGCGATCACGAACCTCATTTCCCTCGGCGGGACCGTGCTGACGCTGGGCGGTGTGTGGGCGATCCAGCAGCTCCACCAGGGATCAGTTCTGACACTTGGCGTGGTCTTCATGCTTTCCCCCGTGATTGTGCTCTGGTGTACACATCTGTATCAGTACCGCACAACGTACCGGAATATTGCTCCCGCATGGCGGTATGTCCGCACTCATCTCGCTGCATCCCTCACCTCGATCGGCGGTCAATTCTT
>JABWBZ010000261.1 GCA_013359335.1 bacterium | reverse complement strand
GATTGGCAGGATTGTTGGTCATCGATATTACCGATCCGCTTGCACCGAAAGAAGTCGGAACGCTTCGCTACGAAAAAGAATGGGATTATGCTAGAAAAGTTTTTGTGACGACATCGGGGCGTTTGTATGTAGCAGACCGCAAGTCGGGAATTCATATCATCGATATTTCCATTCCCGCCACTCCGAAAGAAATCAAAAAATATCAGACTCAATTTGCAGTAGGTGTGTACGCGGATGATAATTACGCCTATGTAGCCGACGGTCCCGGCGGATTATTGGTGCTGGATGTGGTCAATCCTGAAAAAATCCGGCAAGTGGCCAAAATCGATCTGCCCGGCCACGCCAACGACGTAGTCAAAATCGGCAACTATGCTTACATAGCGATCGATGACGCCGGCATTCGTGCGATCGACGTGACGAATCCGACCAAGCCTTTATTCGATGCGCGTTTTGATACACCGGGCCAGGCTTTTAAAGTTTCAAAACAAGATATCTTTATGTTGGTAGCCGACCTGTCGTCGGTTCTGGTATTGATCCACAACAAACCGCCGGTCATTTATAAAGTCGGCGATAAAACCGTTGCAGAAAATCAAACGCTCAAATTCAAAGTCCGCGGCATTGATCCCGATGGCAATCCGATAACGTTCTCGGGTAATTTTATTCCGGAAGGCGCTGTATTCGATCCGAAAGACACGGCTTTTACCTGGACGCCGAGTTTCGAACAATCAGGCAAATACGAAGGCATCGTTTTTACGGTAACCGAAAATACGCAGACCAAATTATTTTCACGAGATACGATGGCCATTACCGTGACCCACACCAATCGTCCGCCTTCATTGCCGGTAACGGGCAATTACACGGTTGACGAAAATAAACCGCTGACGTTCACAATCAATGCACCAACCGATCCCGACGTGGAGGATGAAGGAAAACTAAAAGTAACGTTGACGAATCCTCCGACCGGCGCGCAATTCGATCCGGCCAAATTGACGTTTAACTGGATTCCTCTGTACGACCAGTCCGGAACATACACGCTAAACTTTGTTGTAACCGATGGCGCGGGCGCGACGGAAACTAAACAATCGGTCATTACCGTCGCGAATATCAATCGTCCACCGGTGTTTGCTGACTTAAAAAATGCGTTTACCGTCGATGAAAATTTACCGCTGAATTTCCAGGTTTCGGCGACCGACCCCGACAAAGAAGATATTGGAAAATTGGAATACCTTGGATTCAATCTCCCTCCCGGCGCGTCGTTTGATAAATCGACGCAGACACTTTCATGGACTCCGACATACGAGCAATCCGGTCAATATGACGGCTTATATTTTATTGTCAAAGATTTTGAAGGCTTGACTGACACGGTATTCACATCCATTACAGTCAATCATGTCAACCGCGCTCCTTTCCTTGCAAGCATTGCCGCGCAACAAGTGGATGAAGACAAACCTTTGACGTATAAAGTCACCGGAGACGATCCGGATGTGGAAGATAATGGCAAGCTGACCATCAAATCGATTACTTTGCCTGAAGGCGCGGTGTTTGATGAAGTGGCCAAAACATTTTCATGGAAACCGACTTTCGATCAATCGGGCGATCATTCGGCATCGTTCCGGATTTCCGATCCGGCAGGCGCCACCGATGACGTTACCGTGAATATCGCTGTGAAGAACATCAATCGACCGCCGACAATCGCTGCCGTGCAACCGCAAACCGGCGATGAAAATAAAGAATTCACGTTGGTTATTCCTGAAGGACAGGACTTAGACAAGGAAGATATCGGTAAATTGACTTACACGGCGGAGAATCTTCCGCAAGGCGCAAAATTTGATCCGCAAACGCGAACGATCGCATGGCTGCCGACGTATGATCAATCCGGCGTTTATGATGGTATTAAAGTTACCGTCAAAGACGTGTTGGGTCTGACGGCCGCCGTTTCGTTCAAGATCACGATCAATCATGTCAACCGTCCTCCGGTCATGACAGACGTTCCGGCGCAAACAGTCGATGAAACTAAATTATTGAGTTTTGCAATTACGGCTTCCGATCCGGATAAAGAAGACGCCGGCAAATTAACCTACGCGGCTGAAAATCTTCCGGCAGGCGCAACATTCGACGTCAATACGCATCGTTTTACATGGACGCCAACGTTCGAACAGTCGGGCTCGTACACCGTCACTTTCAAGGTTACTGATTTTGAAAAACTAACCGATTCGAAAACCGCTACGATTACCGTGAATAACGTCAATCGTGCGCCAAAATTACCGGTACTTACATCGACAACCGGTGATGAAAATAAAGCGTTGACGGTATCGATTGCTGCCGCCGAAGATCCTGATAAAGAAGACGCCGGTAAATTGACTTATAAAGCGGAAGGTTTGCCGCAGGGCGCGACGTTCGATGAAAGCAGCCGTACGATTTCATGGACACCGACGTATGATCAGTCGGGAACATACGTTGTTAAAATCACCGTGACGGACGCTGACGGATTATTGGAAACAAAAAATCAGGAAATTAAAATTACGCATGTCAATCGGCCTCCGGTGATGACGCAGCCCTCCAATCAATCGACGGACGAATCCAAAGCTGTTACATTCACCGTCGAAGTTTCCGATCCGGACAAAGAAGATCAGGGACGATTGACCGTACGCGCGGAAGGTTTGCCGCAAGGCGCGGTCTTCAATGCGCAGACACGATCCTTCTCATGGACACCGACGTACGATCAGGCCGGCGAATATACGGTTAAATTGACCGTCAGCGATGCCGCAGGATTGAACGATTCCAAGAGTGTTACCGTCACGGTTAATAATGTTAATCGCAAACCGGCTTTAGGATTGGTGACCAATCAAACGACGACTGAGAATAAAGCCGTCGCGTTTACGGCTACCGCGACTGACCCCGATAAAGAAGATGCCGGAAAATTGACGTTCTCCGCCGACGGAGTTCCGGATGGAGCGACGTTTGGAAACGACGGTAAATTTTCATGGACGCCGACGTACGATCAGGCCGGCGATTATAAACTGACGATCAAAGTCAAAGACGCCGCCGGTTTGGAAGATTCGAAATCGATAACGATCAAAGTGACGAATGTCAATCGTCCTCCAAAATTGGATGCGGTTTCCAATCAAGACGTCGAAGAAAATAAAGAATTGAGTTTCAAAGTGTCGGCTTCCGATGAAGACAAAGACAATAAGCTGACGTTTACCATGAGCGGCGCTCCGGCTGGCGCAACGCTTTCGGCTGATGGTAATTTTGCGTGGACGCCTAAGGTCGGTCAGGCCGGTAAATATACCGTCACGTTCAAAGTTTCAGACGGGACAGCGGTCGATACCAAAGCCGCCACGATTACCGTTGCGAAAGCGCCCGTCGAAAACAAGAATTAATTGTCAATGAAATAGCCTGAATATTTAATAGAGCGATCTTCGGATCGCTCTATGTTTTTGTAGCCTGCAGAAAAAGAAAATAAAAAAAAGGCTGTCCAAATTTTTTTGAACAGCCTGCTAAATAAATTTAACGAAATTTTATTGAATCAGCATGGCGTCGCCATAACTGTAAAACCGGTAATTATCTTTGATGGCTTTTTTATACGCTTTGAAGACAAGTTCTTTGTCGGCGGCGAATGCACAAGCCAGCATCAGCAAGGTCGATTCCGGCAAATGAAAATTCGTGACAAGTTTGTCGACAATTTTGAATTCATACGGAGGATAGATGAAACGATCTGTCCAGCCACGATGCGGTTTGACGCGATTGAGCGCCGTGACGGCGCTTTCAATACTGCGAACGACTGTCGAACCGACGGCAATCACTTTTCCACCCGCGTCTTTCGTTTGATTGATTGCACGGGCCGTGATTTCCGGAATTTCAAAATATTCGGAATCCATTTTGTGGCGGCCGAGATCTTCGACGGCTACTTTGCGGAATGTGCCAAGTCCAACATGCAAAACTAACGGAACGATTTTGACGCCTTTGCGTTTCAGCTTGGTTAATAATTCTTTGGTGAAATGGAGGCCGGCTGTCGGCGCCGCCACCGAGCCCCGCACGCGCGCGAAAACGGTTTGATAATCGATTTTATCGCTTTCTTCCGCGTGACGCTTGATATACGGCGGAAGCGGGCATTGCCCGATTTTGTCGATAAATTTGTGGAAGTCGCCGTTGTAGACGAAACGCACGACGCGCCCGCCGGAAACCGTATTGTCGATCACGTCGCAGAAAACGCCGTCAACGACGAGCCGGTTGCCTATGCGTACTTTACGCGCCGGTTTCACAAGAACTTCCCATAAATTGTTCTCAAGTTCCCGCAATAAAAAAACTTCAACTTTGGCGTTAGTTTTTTCTTTCCGCGCCATCAGACGCGCCGGAAATACGCGTGTTTCATTGACCACTAAACAGTCGTTCTTCGTAATGTATTCAGAAATGTCTTTAAATTTTTTATCCAAGAGGCTCCCGTCCTGGCGGTTGACGACCATAAGTTTTGCATTATCCCGTGGATCCACCGGATATTGTGCAATATACTTTTCGGGTAATTTGAATTTAAAATCCGATAATTTCATAGAGCCTCTATATTTGAATTATTTAAGAATTTTTCCAAAATCGCGTAAATATAATAAAAATAATGTGCGAAAGCAATAAGAAATTTAACAGATACAAAAACTGTCATAATGACATTTATGTGGCAGAAAAATGAACAGTTAAGTATAATTGAATCAGTTAATTAACAAGCTATAATCCGTTAAATGAGTTCGAAACAGCAATACATTATCGACGGTTACAATATGATTCACAGGATCGAACGTTATCGATCACTGTTGGGCACAAGTTTAGAAAACGCGCGTCAGGG
>JABWBZ010000260.1 GCA_013359335.1 bacterium | reverse complement strand
AACTTGTAACAAGTAGTTGGTTCACGTGCGCGCAATTTAGGAATTGCGGCCAACTTTGTCAAGGTAAGTTAGTACGTGCGGCTTGCCTGCAGTTCGATCAGTTGGAAGCGCATGGCTTCAAAGCGGCTGTGTATGACGTGCGCAAAACGTTTGAGTATTTCATACCCGAGTTCATAATCTTTTTCGCAATGCTGGCGGATACATTTGGCATCGAGTTGGATCGCTCGTGTCATTTCCATTGCGCGCGCATCAAAATGAGAAGTGTACGGCGCAAACTGCCATGACCATCCGAGCAGTTCACCGCTCCCGATCGTCTGAATGTGCACGCTTCCTCCCTCCGGAGCGTACACTTCCAATGACACTTTGCCATGCCGAAGGAGATAAAATGAATTCGCGGTTTCGCCCTCACGGAAAATAAAATCGCCGGCATCAAATTTGACATTGGATGCACAGCCGACGATAATTTCAGTCAAACGTGGCGACATACCTTCCAAAAACGGATGCGCCCGTAAATAGGACAACAATGATTCCATTCATCGCCTCCGCGAGTTCGAGATATCACTCATAATAAATACTTTATTGCCAACTGACTACGATATTGGTCATCTAAAAACATGACGAGCGGCTTTTAAATTGAAATAGCCCCCTATTCTTCGCAAATTTAAGTTTGGTTGAGTGTAGTGTAATTTTTTGTCTTGGAGCCTTAGTGGCGTGACATTTACTCCATTCACCGGTGAAAATGCGTTATTCACCGAAAATCGTTACTTTTTTTTCCATTCAAGCATTATGTTGACGCCGTGACAAAAACACGGAGGTTTGTATGTCATGTCATTCTAATTATCATCGCCGAAGCGGCTACTTATGGGGCATTCTCCTCATCGCCATCGGCGTATTATTTTTAATGGATAACTTCAATTGGATCGAAACGGGGCCGTACTGGAGTTATTGGCCGTTTTTACTTGTAGTTTTTGGAATCAATAAAATTATTGGCTTCGAACGGCCTGGCCACATCGCCGACGGTATCGGATTGATCGGATGGGGATTGTGGCTTTATGCGTGTCTCGAACACGTCTGGGGCTTGTCGTTTTTAAATTCATGGCCGCTGGTATTGATCGGCGTCGGATTGAATATTATTTTAAAAAGTCTTTTAAAACTGGCTATGCGCCCGAAGGAGCATTATGAATCGTCATCATTCTAAATTGACTTCACAACTTTGGGTTGGCGCGTTGGCAATAACCATCGGTTTGATTTTTTTGTTCGATAATTTCGGATTGGTGGAAGCCCGCGACATCATGCGATTTTGGCCGGTCATTTTTATCGCCATTGGCGCCGTTAAAATCGTTCAAGGCCGGAGCGTACCGTCGTATTTTGTCGGCGGCGTTTTCATCGCTGTCGGCGCGATGATGATTGCACATAAGCTGGGACTGGTTTACTTTCGGATGCGCGACTGGTGGCCGGTATTTCTCATTGTCATCGGTATCGCCGTTCTTCTCAAAGCCTGGTATCGCCGGCTCCCGCAAGGTTCATCCGAAGTTACGGATCAATCCGACACGATCAATGCCATGGCTATTCTCGGCGGCTACCGCCACCGCGATGATTCGCAAAATTTTCTCGGCGGCGAAGTCACGTCCGTCATGGGCGGAGTCGAACTCGACTTGAGGCATGCCTCGATTCAAAATGAAGCGACACTCGATTTCTTTGTTCTATGGGGCGGCGTTGAATTGAAAGTTCCGTCGGACTGGCAAGTGGTCGTGCAAAGCGTGCCTATTCTCGGCGGGGTAGACGATCGCAGTTATGCTGCGCCCGGCTCGAATAAAAAGCTTTTCATTAAAGGCATGGTGCTCATGGGTGGAATTGAAATTAAAAATTAAGAATTAAATACGACGCCTGAGAATTTTCGAAACTTAGAGTTTTACAATTAAAAATTTTATGTTCACCGTGTCTGTGTGGCAAAATTAATATGCATCCGATATTATCCGACAAAAAACGATTGCTCTTGTATCTGCTGGTGTGGATAGGCTTGAGTTTATTAGTCACGATGTTAATTCGATTTGCTGAAGACTCGCCGTGGATCAATGCTGCCGCATTTGCCATGCCGTTGACCATGATGTTTGCGTTCGTCAATTTATCGGCGTACTACATTTGCCGCGCGTTTCCACTAGGTAAATTGAAGCTCATTTACCTGATCATTCTCCTTGCGGGCGTTGCCAAACTGACGACCATTATATGGATTGTCATTGCGCAGGGATGGAACGCTGTACTGCAGCCATTCGATTGGTCGATTCCGCTGCACACCGCTGCGCTCATGATTCTATACGCCGTCGGCATGACGTTTTATTTATTGTCACTAGCCGGTCATTACCTGATCATTACGTTTGAACAGGCGCAAAAAGCCGAACGGCGTGAATTCGAAAGCCAGATTCTCGCGCGTGAAGCGGAACTCCGGATGCTGCGCGCCCAGATCGATCCGCATTTTATTTTCAACAGCCTGAATTCCATCAGCGCATTGACGACCAACGATCCGGCGGGCGCCCGTAAGATGACGCTTCTTCTCGCCGATTTTTTAAGGCAAAGTTTGAAGTTAGCTCACGAACGCGCGATCCCTCTGGAAGAAGAATGGCGTTTGTGTTTTAATTTCCTGGAAATTGAAAAAATTCGTTTTGGAAATCGTTTGAACATTGAATCCCGACTCGACGAAAAAGCGGAACGCTGTTTAGTTCCGCCGATGCTGCTGCAGCCGCTTGTGGAAAATGCGCTTAAACACGGCATCGGCCAGTCGGTTGACGGCGGTACGATCGTCATCGAAGCCAAAAGGCATGACCTCCAATTACATCTTTCAGTGGAGAATCCGGTCGATGACGTGCCGGTTATTAAAAAAACCGGAATCGGCTTGACCAACATCCAAAGCCGTCTTAGCGCCATGTACGGTTCGGACGCTCATTTCCGATCGCAAATCAACGATCACCGGTATCGTGCTGAAATTATTTTGCCCGTGGAGGAAAATCATGAATAAACATTTTTCAGCGCTGATCGTTGACGACGAAAAACTGGCTCGTCAAATGATTCGGGAATATCTTCAGAAATATCCTCATGTCGAAACGGTCGCCGAAGCGGCAAACGGGTTTGAAGCGGTCAAGGCGATCACCGAGCTTCATCCCGATCTGATATTCCTCGATATTCAGATGCCGAAACTCAACGGATTTGAAGTATTGGAGTTATCCGAACGCCGTTCGGGAGTCATTTTCGTCACGGCGTACGATCAATTTGCGCTCAAAGCGTTTGAAATTCACGCGCTCGATTATCTGCTGAAACCTTTCAGCGAAGAACGTTTCGATGCAGCATTGAAACACGCGCTTGAACATCTGAGCGATGAGCTTCCTGCCGGTATTGTAAAAAAGACCGATAACGAATCTATCGAGCGCGTGCTGATTCGCGAAGGTTCTAAAGTGCACGTCATTCCAGTTGATAAAATCGACTACATCGAAGCGCAAGATGATTATGTGCAAATCGTTGCTGATGGCAAATCGTATCTCAAGCAACAGGCTTTGAGCGAATTGGAATCTCAATTACCGGAGAAACAATTTGTCCGGATTCACCGGTCGTATATGGTCAATATCGAACGCATCGGCGGCATCGAATTGTACGCCAAAGACAGCCGTGTCGCAGTTTTGAAAAACGGTAAACAGATTCCCATCAGCCGCGGCGGCTACCAAAAAATAAAAAAAATTATGTAACGTTAATTAATTGAATTTGATCGCGAAATGATTAATTTTCTTAGACCCAAGCAATAAACTGCTGACATAAGGCTGTCATCTCTTAGCTTTATATTTAACATCATTCAAAATACAGGTGCTTTCAAATATGGCTTCCGAAGCAGAAAAAGTTGATCTCTCGACCCTCAAAATCAATCGCCACGCTCCCGTCCAAAACTCGAACGGCGGCAGCGGAAAAACAAAATGGATCGTTGGCGCAGCGGCAATGGTGGCCGTTATTGTGCTGGCGGTCATGTTTTTGCCTTCATTCGGATCAGCGAAAAAAATCACTGCCGTTCAGGCGACGCTGACATTTCCGTCTCAGGCCAACGCGATCCTGACCGCAAGTGGATACATCGTGCCGCAACGCCAGGCGGCTGTAGCTTCGAAAGGAACCGGACGGTTGGTGTTCCTCGCCGTCGAGGAAGGCGACCGCGTTAAAAAAGGCGACGTCATTGCCCGCCTCGAAAGCGCAGATGTTGAAGCGCAACTCAATCAAAATCGCGCCAATCTCGATGCCGGCAAAGCGCAGCTCGAACAAGCCAAGGCGGAATTGAACAAATCCAAAAAAGAATTTGATCGTAACGAAAATTTATGGAAGAGCAAAGTCATCACCGATTCGGAATACGACATTGTCAAAGCGGCGTACGAATCGAGCGTCGCCGTGGTCAATTCCGCCCAGGCCAACGTCGCTGCGCTCGAAGCAAGTGTGCGGGCTGCGGAAGTGGAAATTGAAAATACGGTGATCCGCGCGCCGTTCGACGGAACCGTGCTGACAAAAAACGCTGATGTCGGGGAAATCGTTGCCCCATTTGCGGCCGGCGCCAATTCCCGCGGCAACGTCGTCACCATCGCCGACATGGCCTCACTGCAATTGGAAGCCGACGTTTCCGAATCCAATATCGATCGCGTTAAATTAAATCAACCGTGCGAAATTGTGCTCGATGCTTTCCCGGAACGGCGTTACCGCGGCGTCGTTTGGAAAATCGTTCCGACCGCCGATCGCGCCAAAGCCACCATTTTGACTAAAATAAAATTTCTTGAAATCGACAGTAAAGTTTTACCGGAAATGAGCGCCAAAGTCACTTTTCTTGCGGAAGCGCTC
>JABWBZ010000259.1 GCA_013359335.1 bacterium | reverse complement strand
TTTTATAATTTTTTGTCGACAATAAATCTTTAATGCCATAAGGAATGCCGTGCAACTCACCACGGTATTTTCCTTTTCCAATTTCTTCATCGGCGCGCCGCGCTTGTTTCATCGCAAGTTCTTCCGTAAGCGTAATGACACACTCCAGTTTCGGCCCATATTTTTTTAGGCGGTCAAGATACATTTGGGTCAATTGAACGGAAGTAATTTTTTTATTTTTGATGAGATACGCCAATTCACCAACCGAATAAAACGCCACGTCTTCGATTTTGTCCGGCACGACTTTGTCAAGTTTCGACGATTTAAACGGCCTACGTTCTGTTTCAAATTTAAATCCAACCGGAATCGGATTGAACTGCACGGCCGGCATGACAGAATTGGGCAAATTGACTTTACGCATATTTTCATAGTTTCCCAATTGTTCCTGCAATCCTTCCAACATCGAATCTCGTTTGGCATCATTGAAATTCAGACCGATCAATTTTTCCGCTTGTTCCACCATAGCTGTCGTAATCGTCATTTGAGTCTGAACGAACATGCCCAGAATAAATCCGCAAAAAATAAATAACACTGCAAAAATAAATTTAAAACGTTTCATGACTATTTTCCTTTCATAGAAATCTGAATGGGCGTAAAGTAATTATTCAACCGTTAACGGTCAACAACCAAGATTGTTACAGGCTTGCGGCTGGCGCCATCTCTTTATCTCTTTAATTGAATTTCGCTTCTCACTTGATTAAGTTTTGTCAGGAGCAGTTGTTTTGTTTTTTCAACCTAATATTTAATCCATGAGGAATAATTCATGCCACGAAAAACATCTCTTCAATTCAAAAAACGAGTTTGGATAATTCTTTTCCTGATTGTTATTCCGTTGATTCTCGGTTGGGGCGCTTATGGCCACGAACGCATCAATCGTGCGGCCGTAATGGCCTTGCCATCACCGCTGCTGGAATTTTTTTACAATCATATCGATTTCGTCACGCAG
Source organism: bacterium (assembly GCA_013359335.1). Classification (GTDB taxonomy): domain Bacteria; phylum CLD3; class CLD3; order SB21; family SB21; genus JABWBZ01. Next base: position 3,881 of record JABWBZ010000259.1, on the reverse strand, counting down.
GAATCGTCCGTCCCCGATTTGCGAAAATACACATTGCGCGACAAGGCCGAACATCCGCGCCATTACATTGATCTGGAAAATTTTGGAATACTCGACAGCATTCCGTTGACAATGAAAGAGGCTAAAATAAAATTTTCGGACTCGTTTTTAGACAGCAACGGTATATTGCCGTGGTATCTGATGGAATCGATGGAGAAACTGACGCGCGCTTTTAAAGAAAAAAGAAAAACCGAAATTTTATTTCTCGCAGCAGATATCGGCCATTATCTCGGCGACGCCAATATGCCTTTGCATACGTCGGCCAATCACGACGGGCAATTGACCAATCAGCGCGGCATTCATGCGTTTTGGGAAGCTCAACTTCCGGAAATGTTCGGCTCGGATTATAATTTTTACACCGGTGAAGCAAAATATATTGAAAACATCCAATCTGAAACGTGGGATATCATCCTCCGCTCTCACCGCCTTGCCGACACGCTTTTAATGATTGACCGTGAGCTTAAAAAAAGTTTTTCGCCCGATAGTATTTTAGTTAAAAGCGCCGACGGAAAACTTTCCAAAAATAAATTCAATCAAGTCATTCACACCTTGAATTATGCCAAGCAATATCATTTGAAAGCCAACGGCATGATCGAACGCCAGCTCCGCAGCGCGATTCGTTCAACTAGTAATTTTTGGTACACCGCCTGGATCAATGCCGGCAAACCCGATCTGAGCGAACTGGATCCAAAAGAATTGACCGAACGCAATCGCAAAAACCTTAAGGACGAACTTTCTTTGTGGAAAAAGGGAAAGTTGTTCGGAATCCAAAGTGAGACGGATTTTTAACATCGAACAAGCAAAATGAAATTCAGAAGGTAATTGGAAAAAACGGAGGGCTGAAAAATTATAATCACCGCTTCGGAAACTTCAATGTCACATCGATGTGCCCATTGTCGAGGCTGAAACACGTGGCGTCGCAGTAATCGTCTTCATCGACTTCGATGTCGTCGCCGTCAACCGCGTACACGGTATCGCCGTCGGCTTGAATATATTTGGCAACAACCGAATAATATTGATCGACCGGTAAAATCAACGTCAAGCCATTGACGGATAACATCGTATCCAGAACAAGGTCATTGTTTTCAAAATCGCCGCGATACACCCACAGCGGAACTTGTGAATTTGCAGCATTGATTGTAGAACGAATAATCAGTTGTCCTTCCGTCGGGCGTGAGCCGATGCAATCAAGCGGCGCCGCTTCGCAATCATCGTCCGCGTTTAATAACTCTTCGCATCCGCTGTTGATAATGATGGCGGCGATCATGCAGAAAACAAAAATATTTCGAAAAATATTCATCACAACTGCCCTCCCAAACCTGCATAAATGCGGACGCCGCGAACGGTTTTGAGATCGGTATATTGAAATCCGCCTCTTAAAAAAACGAAACGCGAAAATTTGTACGATAAACCGACATTGATCACCGGCGTGATACCGTCTTTGGTTTCCAGATTCATTCCCATAAACGTGCCTTCTCCCGAACCGCGATAATCGGCGAATGTATACCCGGCTGATGCGCTGATAAAAGCGTCCCAGCGATTGTTCAGCCAGAATTTTTTATCGAGGCCTGCTGCGAGAACATACCGGTATTCTTTCCATTGAAAATACGTACGGCGCCCGTGCTGAACTAAAATGCTTTTACCGAACGGCCTTCCGAAAAACGACGCTGTGATACCGAGAAATTTTTCACTGTTGATCGAATAACGGTACGTTCCTCCGATGGCAAAATCTGCGGCACGGAACGGCATTTCTAGATAAAATGAATGCTTATGTTTGCCTTCATACGTCATCGCGCCTCCACGATCGAATTGTGCAAACAACGACGGCGCACACACCATTAATATGCTTGGTAAAATTGGTAACAAAAATCGTTTCATATCATGCAATCGTAATTTCTTTTTCCAAATAAACATCTTGAATGGCATTCAAGATTTTAACGCCGTCGGCCATCGGTTTTTGAAAAGCTTTACGACCGGAAATTAAACCCATCCCGCCGGCACGTTTATTAATTACTGCCGTCGCAACCGCTTCAGCAAGATCGCTCGCACCTTTGGACTCGCCGCCGGAATTGATCAATCCTGCACGGCCCATATAACAATTGGCCACCTGGTAACGCGTCAGATCAATCGGATGATCTGTCGTCAGCGTATCGTACATTTTTTTATGAAATTTGCCAAACTTCAACGTTTCATATCCCCCGTTATTCGTCGGCAATTTTTGTTTGATGATATCCGCCTGAATCGTCACGCCGAGATGATTGGCCTGACCGGTAAGATCGGCAGCCGTATGAAAATCTTTTTCAGGAGTTTTGAACGCATTGTTACGCGTGTAACACCACAATATCGTCGCCAGGCCGAGTTCATGAGCATAGGCAAACGCTTCGCTGACTTCCTGGATTTGCCGTGATGATTCGGCGGAACCGAAATAAATCGTAGCGCCGACAGCGGCCGCACCCATGTCCCATGCCTGTTTGACGGAGCCGAACATAATCTGATCGTACTTATTGGGATAACTCAGAAATTCGTTGTGATTGATTTTTACGACAAATGGAATTTTGTGCGCGTATTTTCTTGCGCAAACTCCGAGCACACCGAACGTCGATGCAACCGCATTGCAGCCGCCTTCGATGGCTAACTTGACAATATTTTCCGGATCAAAGAAAATCGGATTGGGCGCGAATGAGGCGCCGGCAGAATGTTCAATGCCTTGATCAACAGGAAGAATCGATAAATAGCCCGTTCCAGCCAAACGACCCGTATTGAAAAGTGCTTGCAAATTACGCAAAACTTGTGCATTGCGATCGCTGTCTTTCCATATGCGATCGACAAAATCGGGTCCCGGCAAATGCAGTTGGTCTTTTGTGATGCCTTTACATTGATGTTTTAAAAGTTTATCGGCATCTTGTCCTAAAAGTTCAGTCAATTGTTTCATCATAGTTGTGTCTCCCGCGTGAGTAAATTTTTAGCTGTTGAATGTATTAAAAATACAATGTCGCTTCAATGATTATTTAAATTAAGCCACTGAGACACAGGGTTAAATAAAAATGGTTTTTTAATTATTTTTCTCAGCGTTCTCCGTGCCTCTGTGGCTTAATTCCGACTGCGCCGTCAACAAATTCAATGGTTGTTTCATCTACCTCTGAAAATTCCTTAACGCGTTGCACGATCTTTCCGTTTTGTCGGGTGATCGAATAGCCGCGCTTGAGCGTGTTTCGCGGATTCAGCGCCGACAATTGCTTTTCGATATGTTCCGTTTTTTGTTTAAGTAAACTTATTCGTTGGCGAAGATTACGCGTCAACTGCCGTTCAAACTCGTCGGTTTGTTGGCGGTATTGGCCGATCAGATTGGCAGGCTGCCGGAATGCATATCGGTTTTGCAATTGCTTCAGCGCATCACGATAATGTTCGATGGCGCCGCTGACGTTTTGCGTCAAGGTGTATTTCAAATTGCGTACATGCTGTTTGATCTCAAACCTGTCCGGCACGGCCAATTCAGCCGCCGCTGACGGCGTTGCGGCCCGGACGTCCGCTACAAAATCGGCGATGGTAAAATCGACTTCATGCCCGACCGCGCTGATCGTCGGAATCGAACATTCAAAAATCGCGCGCGCCACTTTTTCGTCGTTAAACGCCCATAAATCCTCGAGCGAACCGCCTCCGCGGCCTAGGATAAGCACATCAACCGATCCGTACATTTTAAAATCGTCGATGGCGCGCACGATATCGTCCGCAGCGCCGATTCCCTGAACTTTTGTCGGCCGCAAAATTAATCCCACTCCAGGCCAACGTCTTTTAGACACGCTGATGATATCGCGAATGGCCGCACCGGTCGGTGAAGTCAC
>JABWBZ010000258.1 GCA_013359335.1 bacterium | reverse complement strand
ATACTGCCATTGATTCTCATGTGGCATTGCCGCGCCTCGGCCACACGGAAACGCGATTGCGAAACTTCGAATTAGTTCCTTTTCAAAAGGCGGCAATGCTCGGCGTCGATGCCATCATGATCGGGCACATTCAAGCGCCGGCACTCGATCCGGAAAATCACCCGGCGAGTTTATCCCCGCGAATGATTTCGATCATTCGGGATGAATGGCATTATGACGGGCTGCTGGTTTCCGACGCTTTAATGATGGGAGCGATCAAGGAAAATTATACCGAAGAAGAAGCGATTGTCCGCGCCATCCAGGCGGGCATTGATCAGTTGTTAATTCCAATAGACGTTATACGCGCAATTGAAACTATTGAAAAGGCCATAAAAGATGGCCGTTTGAGCGAAGACCGACTGGATCAATCGGTGCGCCGGATTTGGAACGCCAAAACAAAATTAAATTTATTTGAAAACCGATACGTGGACGTCCATAACGCCCGATCAATCGTTGGGTGCGAGGCTTATCGAAACGACGCAGAAAAAATTTTTGCAGCGGGTTTTTCAAAAGGCGATTGGTTTAAAATCGATTCATCGACCGATGTTTGGTTTGTATTGTCGACTTCGAACAGTTTGAATGAACTGAGGGGAGAATTGTCGCGAAATGTAAAAGTTTATGAAACAGTATTGGACAAAGAAGCGCAAGAAATGCCTGAATTAAAAGGCCGTACTTTAGTCGTCATCAGCGATCTTCGACCGATGGCGTGGCGAAATGTGATTAAATTTCCATCAGCCGTTCAAGATGTTTTGGATTCACATTTTGTCAAAAAGAAACACATCCTGATCAGTTGCGGAAGCCCTTATTTGAATTCAGGATTAAGCGAGTTAAAAAACTACGTGTGCACATACGGCGATGATAGAATTGTTCAAAAATTAATTGCACACCGTCTCATTCAAGGCGCCTGATAATATTTTTTTAAAATGGTTTGCGCTTTTTTGCCTTTGATTTGAAACGATTTGTCTCCTGAACGCGGTGATCGCCCGCTTTCCCACTTCCACCAAAATAATCCTCCCGACCACGGCTGTTGCATAAACTCCTTCATCGTCTGGTCGTAACCCAATGCCTGCACATCTTCGGAAGCAGCCTGAGAAAAAATTTCCTCATGTGGGCTGGCGAGCGCGTATTCGATACTTGGAAATCCAACCTCGGTGAGTACAATTTTGCGATTCCATTTTTTCGATTGGAACTCAAATTGTTTGGACAATTCCTGCAAGCGCTGTTGAATTTCTTCCTGAGAATATTGCCGGCCGCCGGCAAGCGGGAAATAATGCTGAACGCCGATGAAATCCAACTGATCCCAGAATTGAATCCGATCGTATTCATCAAACCAATTGCCGCCATACGTCAAATAGCCTTTGAAAGCTGTGCGCGCATGCCGGATAACACGCGACCACATGGCCGTATCGTGAGTCATGTTGGGCAATTCCACGCACAAACAAAAACTTTCCATCCCGGTAAGTTCCGCAATCAGCGCGTGATAGACGATAAATTGCGTGAATGTATTTTCCCAGATTTTCAGGTTGGCATCGCCATCGATTTTTATTTTGCCGCACCAGGCGCCGTTGCCAAGCCAGATATGCGGCTTCATCATGACGTTTAGCCCGATTTCATGTGCGTCTTCGGCGACCTTGTACAAACTTCCCAATGTTTCATCCCAGTTATTGTCCAGCACAAAAAAAACTTCGGGAGAAGTTTCGGTATGCGAATATCCAAAAGGTGTGACGGAGACGGTGTTAGCGCCGAGCGATTTGATTTCTTCCAATGATTGGCGGGATCGTTGCGACATGTAGCCGGATTGAATGCCGTTGGTATGGGCATAGCAAATGCCTTTGAAAAACGGTACATCGGTTTTAACGGGAAAGTGCTCGGCAACAAGGTGAATTTCCGGATTGAAATTTTTCAGAAATTTCTCGGGCAATACAAAAACGTTTTTAGCTTGTGATGCAAATTTTTCCCAAAAAAGCTCGGCCAAATACGTATACAGAAATGGATTTTGATCGGGAGATTTTTGTTCGAGCAACTTGATTTGTTCGGTGAGGTTGAGCAAGGCCCGCCGTTCATGCCACCAAGAAAAAGGTTTGCCGAAAAACGTTTGAGCGTGATGAATTCCGAGGCCTTCGGTTAACCAGGGAAATTTATGACCGTAGGTTTGATACGCAAGATACACGGAAAGAAGTTCGGGCAAGCGATCGATTACGAGTTTCGAATTGACCGCATGGATTCGATTTTTTTCAAAATCGTATGAATACTCCATGATGTTGCCGGTAATTTGCGCTTTGGTCTCATAATCGGGATAGACAAAAATTGCAGGCACAGAAGCGCCCGGATATTTTGAAATGATTTCCGAAACACGCCGATGATCGTATTCAATCGATTGCCCGTGAAATTTAATTCCGTCGCCGTTTATGTCAGCCGTTTTTTCATAACGTTTCCGCTCTTCAAAAACATTGACATCGGTTACCCAGTTATTTCCGTTCTGATGTTCGACGAAAATAATTTGTTCGCGCGAACGTACCATCACGACTTTATCAAATTCGCCGTACGTTTCAAGCATTTGCCGTATGGCGTCGAGAATAGTCCAGGGACGCAATCGCATTGCGAAAATATGAATCGATGAAGGCGTTTTGTGGATGAACGAATAAGATTCACGCGACAGCGTTTCATCGTTGATCTTAATGGAGTCCGGAGTGAGTATTACATTGGCGGCCCGATGGGCAGCACGGTCGTTGAGAAAAATCTTAAATTCGGCTGAATCTGAAAAACGGTACGGCCATTCGTTACGATCACGCCATCGAGAAGCCATTTCCAGAAAACGCTGCTTGAATTCGAGGAGCGAATCCGGAACCACAATGTGAAAGCTTTTCGGGGCATCTTCTTTTGGAGCGGCCGGCGTGCACGCATACACACACGCGAGCGCCAACAATATCCATCGCGTCATATCGGATTTTGCGGATGATATAATCAATAATTTCTCAGGAAAACTTCATACTGATATTTCAGTTGTTTTGTTTCACCGGCTTTGATCGGGATTTCCCACGTGACGGAATTTTCCTGATTGAGCGCGCTGCCGATTTTGACGATTTGTTTGATTTTCGGTTGATCGCTTGCGGAAATAATTTTACCGGTAATGGGGCGGTACACCGTTACGGTGATGTCCTCGTTTTTAGAATTGTTGATCGTAATTTCACCGTTGACGGACACGAGATCGTATACATAACCGTCTTTGCGTTTGATATCTTCCTTACGCGATGCTTCTTTTTCATCGTCTTCGACGAGAATGTCGGGGGCAACGGTAATTTTAAGATTATTAGATGACTTCAATGCCGTGTATTTCAAAACGTCCTGGCCGAGCGCCCGTCCGTTTTGCATCGTCATCGCGCTGCCGGTCGTCCACGGAAAATTGGATTTGTTTTCGAGTTTGACCGAGTGCCAGACTTCGTGAGGACCTTTGTTGGAATTATCATATTGCTGGTTTTGATTAAGGCCGTTGGGAATGGAAACTTCGTAAATGTGGCGATACGGGACGTTGGCCGAAAAGATATTGTATTGGCCACGCTCGCCTTTTTTCAAAGATACATTTTTTAAATTATAGAAAAACAAATCGCCTTCCGCTTCGCCTTTCAAGGTTTCGAAATTGCCGAAATCGGTGCGGGTGTCCATCGCATCGTATGTAATTTCTTGTGCTGCAATATTAGCAAATGCGCCTCCATACGGTGGTGGCGGAACGTTTTCACTGTTTGATAAAGTTTGAAGAAAATTTGAAATAAACTGATTAGCTGTCAAAGGCGCTTCAACGTTTGAAAATAAAAAATGCGGATAACCGACGACAAAATTAAGATCCACCTTATCGAGGTCTTCTGCATCATTGATGAGAGAGGCGGAGAGAACGAGTTGTGCATTCTTATCATCCAGCAAATCGACACGATAGGACGGCACCCATCCCAATCCTTTCTGAAAATAAATCATTTGAAACGGTGCTTCCGATTTGGTCGCGTTGGTCCTGATTTTCAAAACGGTTTTGAAAGTTGAGTCGTCGAAGGTTGTTGCAAAATTTTCAGGAAATTCGACCCGATGGCTGTACCACGATGCGTGCAAAACCTGAATTTGATTGCCGATTTTAAGCGTGATCATCGTTTTGTCGTCGCTTCCATTGACAGCCAGAAGTGTCGCATTGATCGGCGCGTCTTTCTCAATACCGGTATGCCAGATGACTTTTTTCCCGACATTCGCTTTTAATAATTCAAAAAAATTGCCTGCATTGCGTTTGTCGGCTGTTTTCTCTTTGACGGCTTTGATTTCATCAACAGTGACATTCTTTTCGGTGGAAGCCAGCCAGATGGTTCCGAACATGGCCTGCGGGAAAAGCCCGATTGTTCCGGTTCCCTGGCTGAGTTTGATCGGTCCTTCGGCAACGAAAAAAGCCGAGCCGTTTTTGAAGACGTCGACAGTTTTGATTTTTAAATCGGACTGCGCCGAGGCAATTTGTGACCATACAATCAAACAAAAGATGAATGGTTTCATATAGCATTTCCTTAGTTTAGGATGAATGAGTTAATATCAAAATTATAAATGTCAGTCAATTTTTAAAAAGTTAGCCAACTCGGCGGCATAATGCAATACGAGTTTTGACATTGCTTTAACACTGGATGATGTGTCTACTCAAACATGTAAATGACGATTTTCATTAACACGTCAAAATATATCTTGCACGTGGAAATGCATTCGGATATATTGAACCAGTTCTTTGATAATTAAACTGAATCGTTAGGGGTTGTTTCCACTTAAGACGGAGACTGAGATTATACCCTTTGAACCTGACCCGCGGTAATACCGGCGT
>JABWBZ010000257.1 GCA_013359335.1 bacterium | reverse complement strand
AACGATTCAGAAAAAAAAAATCTCTACACTGAAAATTTGAAGAAAGAACTTCAAATAGTTTCATCCGATCCATTTAAAGAACATATGGCTTTTTTCAACCAAGTAAAACCATTTGATTTATTGAGCCAAATAATGTATGTAGATCTTAAAACTTTTCTTCCTTGTCTGAATCTGATGTATACTGATAAAATGAGTATGGCGGCTTCTGTTGAGGTACGAGAGCCTTTTCTGGACTACGAACTCGTCGAAACCTTCTTCAAAATGCCGTCTCACTTAAAACTCAAAGGTTTAACCAGAAAATACGCCTTAAAAAAAGCGATGGAAGGATTAGTTCCATCGGAAATTATTTGGCGAAAAAAAGCTGGTTTTGGAGCACCCATCAGATCTTGGATTACCGGCAATCTCAAAGAAATGATTTTTGATCTCATTTCAGAAAAGTCATTAAAAAAACGAGGATATTTTAATCATGCGTTTTATAAGAAAATGATTGATGATGAGTTTTCTGGAAAAGAATATTACAGTAATCAAATCTGGCAATTGTTAACTTTAGAACTTTGGCATAAAGAATTTATTGACAACAAAAATTAGGGATTAATCGTGCTTCAGGTTATTCAAAATTACAACAGTGGTGAACTTAAAGTTGATACCGTACCTCCTCCGGCCTTGATGGCTGGCGGAATTTTAGTCAAAAACATGTTCTCGCTTATCAGCGCCGGCACGGAAAGGACTACCGTCGAGACAGCTCAAAAAAGTTTAATCGGAAAAGCCCAAAGCCGCCCGGATTTGGTGAAAAAAGTCATTAACACTGCGAAACGTGACGGATTGATGACGACGTTGCAATTGGTCAAAAATAAGTTGGATACGCCCGTGCCGCTTGGATACAGCAGCGCAGGTATTGTTGTAGCGGTTGCCGAAGATGTGACTGATTTTGCGGTCGGCGACCGCGTCGCATGCGCGGGGCAAGGCTATGCTTCGCATGCCGATATTATTTTTGTACCGAAAAACCTTGCCGCTAAAGTGCCAGAAAACGTTCAACTCGAAGAAGCCGCTTATTCAACTCTCGGCGCCATCGCCATGCAAGGTGTTCGGCAAGCCGAGGTATGCGTCGGTGAAAATGTTGTTGTTATTGGCCTCGGTTTGATCGGTCTCATTACGGTACAAATTTTAAAAGCGGCCGGCTGCCGCGTAATCGGCATGGATATCTCAGAAGAAGCCTGTGCCATCGCCTCGGAGTTGGGCGCCGATCACAGCATGGTTACGAGTGATAATTATATGCCCACTATTGAAAAAGCAACCGACGGTTACGGATTTGATTGCGCCGTTATTACCGCGGCAACTCCGACCAATGAGCCCATTATACTGGCGGGAGAAATAATTCGTAACAAAGGAAAATTGATTATCGTCGGCGGAGTACCGGCCGACATTCCGCGTAGCCCTTTTTATGAAAAAGAAATCGACGTACGTTTTTCCCGTTCGTACGGACCCGGGCGTTATGATGTTTTTTACGAAGAACGCGGCATCGATTATCCGTACGGATACGTGCGATGGACTGAAAACAGGAACATGGTTTCTTTTTTAAACTTAATTGCTGCAAAAAAAATCGAACTTAATAGCATCACGACTCATCGGTTTAAAATTGAAGACGCCGAGGAAGCTTATGGCCTCATTTCAGGAAAAGGGAAAAAACATGAGCGGTATATCGGTATTTTGCTTACTTACGATCATCGGCATGAAATTCAGGCTGAGAAAATTATTCCCATTTCCGAAAATAACCGCGCGCACGTAGCCGGGAAAATCGGAATCGGATTTATCGGCGCCGGAAGTTTTGCGCAAAATTATTTGTTGCCAGCCCTCAAAAAAAATAAAAAACGTATTGAGTTGGTTTCCGTTTCTACTTCGCGCGGCGTGACAGCATCCAATGTCGCTAAAAAATTTGAATTCGTCTCGGCAACAACTGATAATAACGAGATTTTAAACAGCGCCGATATCGATTGTATTTTTATTGCGACCCGGCACAACCTTCATGCGCCTTATGTGATCGAAAGCATTAAACGAGGCAAATCGGTTTTTGTTGAAAAGCCTCTGGCTTTAAGCGTTGACCAACTTAATAAGGTCATTGAAACTTACCAGGAATTTAACGGCCGCGTCATGGTCGGATTCAACAGACGATTCGCCCCTACGATCGTTGAAACTAAAAAATTTTTCGATAAAAAAGTTCAACCGACGACGATTACCTATCGTATCAATGCCGGTTTTGTACCCAAAGAGCATTGGACACAGGATTCGGTCGAAGGCGGCGGACGCATCATCGGCGAGGTCTGCCACTTTGTTGATCTGCTAATGTTTCTGATCGGATCATTACCTATCAAAGTGTATGCCGATACCATATCGACGAAGCGCGATGACATGATGAGTAAAGACAACGTAAGCATTACTTTTAAATTCAGAGACGGTTCTATCGGAAATATTATTTACACGGCATCAGGCGATCGTACTTTTCCGAAAGAGCGCATTGAAATGTTTTGCGAAAACTCCATTGCGGTGATCGACGATTTCAAACAAGTTACGTTTTCACGGCATGGCAAAGTAAAAACATTCGGCAGTTCCAAACAAGACAAGGGCTATCGCGCCGCTCTTGAGCAATTTATAAAAAGCATCGAACTGGGCAACGATTCGCCAATACCTTTTCGCGATGCCGTCAATTCGACGATAGCGACTTTTAAAATTCTCGAATCCATTCATACCGGCCTGCCTACTGAAATTCAGCTTGACGAACGGCAGGATTTCCTGATGGGACTGTCACGTATTCATACTGAACACCTCCGTGCCTAAATTTGAAATACTTCATGACTGACATTACTACTGCTTTTTCTGATCTCGAAAAATACATTGAAAAAGAATCCTATAAAGGTTACGACTGTTATGATGCGCTGAACAGTCCGGTTTTGTCTGCGCTCAGTTTCAATGTAAAGAAACTTCGAATTGCCTACATCCAAGCTCTGAAAATATCCCCTATTAATCTACGCCCGTTGTTACTCATTCCTAAAGGTTTTAATCCGAAAGGATTGGGTTTGCTCTTGTCGGCAAGTTCCAAACTATATCAAGCCACAGGGGACAAAAACTATTTGAAAAAGCTGGAGTTTTTGGCTAATTTACTGCAAAAATTGGCCAGCGCAGGTTATTCCGGAAAATGCTGGGGTTATAATTTTGATTGGCAAAGCCGTGTTTTTTTTGTCCCAAAATCCACGCCAACCATTGTCAATACCTCATACATTGCCCATGCTTTTTTGGATGCTTTTGAAGCAACAAACAACCAACAATATTTGGATATTGCCCGAAGCACTTGCGATTTTATATTAAATGACCTTAACCATACGGAAGAAGATGGCGCGCTTTGTTTCAGCTATACGCCAATTGACCGATTGAAAGTTCATAATGCAAATATTTTGGGAGGAGCGCTTTTGGCGCGTGTTTTCAGCTTCACCAAAGAATCCCGTTTGGCTGAATATGCGAGCCGTTCAGTCGTCTACGTCATGCGTTACCAACAACCTGATGGATCTTGGTTTTATGCTGAAACGAAAATTCAAAAGTGGATCGACAGCTTTCATACCGGCTTCGTTTTGGAATCATTGGATCGATACATGCGTGGAGTGAACGATGCATCGTACGAATCCAATCTAAAAAAAGGTTACGAATTTTTTATTATGAATTTTTTTCTGAAGGATGGAATTCCAAAGTATTATCATAATAAAACTTATCCCATTGATATTCACAGCGCAGCGCAAGGGATCGTCACCTTGACTGCATTAAAACGGCTTCATCCCAAAAGCGATGAAATTTTAGAAAATTTGATTTCATGGGTTATAAAAAATATGCAGAACAAAAAAGGTTATTTTTACTTTCAACGGCGCCGATTTTTTACAAACAAAATCTCATATATGCGTTGGTCGCAGGCGTGGATGTACCATGCGCTTGCTCAATACTTGACTAGTTATGGGATACTCAATCATCAAGGAGAACAATGATTATTTTGGGCATTAGTACGGGGCATGATGCAGGTGCGGCCATCATCATCGACGGCAAAATGGTGTGCGCGATCAATGAAGAACGCTTGAACCGTCAAAAAATGTATTGGGGATTTCCCACGCTGGCTATTCCCGAATGCTTACGGCTGGCCAAAGTTGATCCTAAAAACATTGATTCGATCGCGATTGCAGGAACCAGTTCGACACGCGCAAAGCCGCTTGAATTTGGTTACGAATCGGTCGGCTTTTTTAGAACGTTCGTCGCCGAATTGAGCAACACGCCGCTCACCGGCCTGCTGATGGGAACCGGCCTTGGAACTAAAGCAACCAGAAAAGTTTTCGAAACTTCTATTTTCAGAGGGACGACAGAACTCGAAAACAAATTCAAAGAGTTCGGTATTACAGCCCCCATGGAATTTGTCGATCACCATTTATGCCACGCGGCTTCCGCTTATTATACATCAGGCTGGAATGACTGCCTTTCCCTTACGCTCGATGGCAGCGGGGACGGCTATTGCTCCCGCGTCTATGACTGCAAAGACGGCAAGATGCAATTGATCAATTCAATCCCCGCTTATCACTCACCGGGCTTTTATTATTGTTATGTCACCCATCTATTAGGATTTATCGCGCTAAGGCATGAAGGAAAAGTAACAGGACTGGCCGCATTCGGAAATCCTGAAAAAACCAAAGAGATTTTTTCCAGACGCATTCAATACGATTCCAAAAAATTTTCTTTTGTGAATAAAGGAGGCTGGCTTCAGGCTGAACTGCGTGTTTTAGAAAAACTGCTCCAACCCTATTCCAAAGAAGACATTGCTGCCGGTATACAGGAGTATTTCGAAGATATCGTCACGCAAT
>JABWBZ010000256.1 GCA_013359335.1 bacterium | reverse complement strand
CGATCGAATCCCAAAACTTCAGCCAACGGCCGGATTCGCACGCAACGAGATTTGTCGATGGCAATTGTCGCCGTCGGCACTTTACTAACGGCTGCAGCCATTTTTATTTTTTTCTGGCTGGGCGTGGTCGATAATCTAGGTTATGCACTGGTTGGCTTATTAATCGTGATGATCATTGCATTTTTGTTTACAACCGTTGCGGCAAATGCCATTGCGATCGTCGGAACGAATCCTGTTTCGGGCATGACGTTGATGACGCTGATCATTTCATCGATTGTACTGGTTTCCGTCGGGCTGACGGGTGAAGTGGGAATGGTTGCGGCGCTTTTGATCGGCGGCGTGGTTTGTACCGCGCTGTCAGCCGCCGGTTCGTTTATTACCGATTTGAAGATCGGTTACTGGTTAGGTTCGTCGCCGTATAAACAGCAAACGTGGAAATTTGCCGGAACGCTGGCGTCGGCGGCGACCGTGGGATGGGTGATTTTACTACTCAATGAAACGTACGGATTTACCGGGAAGGATGCATTGGTCGCGCCGCAGGCGAATGCAATGGCCGCTGTGATCCAGCCGCTGATGTCGGGCAATCCTGCGCCGTGGATGCTGTACGCGGCGGGCGCGATGATGGCGTTGTCGCTGACGATGATCGGCGTACCGGCGCTGCCGTTCGCGCTCGGCATGTATATTCCGCTCGAATTGAACGCGCCGTTATTGGTCGGCGGCCTGATTGCGCATTTTGTTTCCACACGCAGTAAAGATGAAAAAATCAATCACGCGCGGCGCGAACGCGGAACCCTGATCGCCAGCGGATTTATCGCCGGCGGGGCTTTGATGGGTGTGATCAGCGCGCTGCTTCGTTATCTGGGATTTAATTGGGTCGATCCGGAGTGGGCGGAATCGCATTCGGCGGAATTGCTCGCGCTGGTCATGTTCATGGGCATCTGCGGGTACATGATCTGGGATTCGATGCGAGGAAAACCGGAAGAGCAATGAAAATTAATAATAAACAGGTTTTTCTGCGAGTCATTTTGATATACTGAGCAGGTCAACGTCCTAGACGCGTGCACATTTTTTCATGCTAGTGTTCGGCATCCGTGCGTAATAGCAAAGAAAAAATTATGTAACAACGAATCATTATTTTATTGATCGTTAGGCAATTTTTTTAATTCCAATTCTGTAAAATCAAAATCCGGATTTGGAATGTCAATTTTCATTTCAGAAACGTTTCCATTTTTATCTAAAATAAAATTAACCAATCCCTTTGGCAAAGAGCGATCTTCCAATTCGATCCGGAAAGTATCGTAATGCCAATGCGTGAGTCTTCCTTTAAAACTGGCCGTAGGCAAAAATTGGATGTTCAGGCCGTTACCTTCTGCCGTAATTTTTACATGACCGTACATCGGGCCGCCATAAACGCCGGCATATGATGCGAGCGGCAGTGAAGATTGTGTATTTTTCACACGGTCGTGCTCGAGTTTTTGTTCATCAGCTTTTTCTTTTGCCTCCGATGCTCTTATCAGATTCAAATACTCCCGACTCCAGTCTTTTTCCGATCCGGTTATAAATGCGTCGAGGATGGAATATTCGATAGCCGAAGACAAACTGCTGATGCTGTTGGTTAAAATAATAAAGCCAAGATTCTCTTCGGGAACGAGACAAATTTTTGAAATCATTCCATCCATCCCGCCGCCGTGGTCGATAATTTTTCTTCCTTCATAGTCAAAGGTAAACCATCCCAGCGCCGCCGCACGGAAATGCGTCGATGGAAAACGTTTTGAAGCGTCGACAGTTATCGGCAACAGCGTGTGCGGCGTCCAGAGTTCGTAGCGTGTCGACGCGCTGACTGCCCATGTGCTGGTGTCGGGACTGAGCCACACTCGAATCCATTTGGCAAGATCATGGACGTTCGAATTGATCGCGGCGTCTGCGCCGGCATTGTCCACATTGCGATAAGGCACCGTGATGGCCTGTCCGTTCCACGTCGTATGCGGCGTCGCCACGTTGGGATTGCCCTCCAACGCGCGTACGGACGTATTCGTTTCATGCATGCCGAGCGGTTTAAAAATATTTTCGCGAACGTATTCATCCCACGTCTTTCCGGTGAGCACGGGAAAAAGTTCGCCGGCCGTTATGAACATGATATTTTGGTACCCATAATGGCTTCGGAAACTGTACGTTGGTTTGAGGTAACGTACCCGACGCACGACTTCATCACGGCTGTAGTTCGTTCCGTACCAGATGAGGTCGCCTCCGAAAGTGGCGGAGCCGCTGCGATGGCACAGCAGATCGCGCACCGTCATTTCCCGAGTGACATACGGATCGTACATCTGGAAGTACGGCAGGTGATCCGTCACTTTATCATCCCAGTGCAATTTTCCTTGCTCGACCAATTGTCCGAGACAGGCCGTCGTAAACGCTTTCGATAACGATGCGATGGCAAAAAGCGTATGCGAATCAACCGGTTCGTTTTTGCCGATTGTTCTCGTTCCGTAGCCTTTTGAAAAAATGACGGAATCATCTTTGACGATGGCAACGGCCATTCCCGGAACATTCCAATCTTTGATCGCTTTGGCCAAATACGCGTCGAGCGCTTTTAAATCTGCTTTTTTCTGCGCCATTGCCGGAAGCGAGAGCAACAAACCGATCAAAAATACCATGAAGGACTTCATTGAATAAACTCCCGTAATTTTTAGTATGAGTAAATTATGTATAAGTTAATGTGTCGACCGTGAGATGTACGGAATTCCAATCACGAATCGAATGGCCGGAAGCGTTGCGCTTTTTGTCTGCAAACCACGATTCCGACAATCCGTTTTTCAGGCATACCGACTTCAACCATTCTTCTTCATTCGCATGGAGCGTGCCGTCAGAACAGGCCAGGATCAATGCATCAAGTATAAAATACTGTGCGATATTTGAGTCGGAAAATTCCGGCGGAGTATCGGTAATATGCTCGTTTTTCAGAATGTCATCGATGGCGGTCTCGCAAAATTCTTTTTCAAAACTCAGCGATTTGCCGATACGCATCATTAAAGAACGTTCGGAATCAGCAATGGATCGGTCTTTACGAATGAGAAGCAGCAAACCTTTGAAATATAAGCTTCGGTCCTGAAGAGTCAGTTTCATTTTGAAACCCATTGAAAATTCGTGGTGAAATGATACGGATTTTAATTATCAAAAAAAAGATTTTGTGGGTAATCCTATTTGGATTTTTGAGTGTTTAGAATTTCGACAAAAAGTTGAATGTAAAATAAATATTACCTATTTTTCGCGCGCATTTAATTTAACGGGAAAATAAAAAAATAATGGAATTGGTTAGAAAATCTTCACATCGCAGATTGATTATCTGGTTGATGAAGGGCTACGTCATGGTGCTGATGATGGTGATGATCGGCGGAATTACGCGCCTGACCGGGTCGGGATTGTCTATGGTTGAATGGAACGTGATCATGGGCGCCGTTCCTCCGATGAATGAGGCCGATTGGAATAAAACATTCGAGCAATACAAGCAATTTCCACAGTACCAATTGGTCAATGCCCACATGACGGTGAGTGATTTCAAATCGATTTTCTGGTGGGAATATATTCACCGTTTATGGGGAAGATTGATCGGTCTCGTATTTATCATTCCGTTCGTTTATTTTTTTGTAAAAAAACAGTTCACTTCCGATTTGGTCAAGAAACTGATTTTTGTTTTTGTCCTCGGCGGTTTGCAAGGCGCGATGGGCTGGTACATGGTTCAAAGCGGATTAGTCGACAATCCGTTCGTTAGTCATTTTCGTCTGACGGCGCATCTTCTGCTTGCCCTCGCCATTTGCGGCGTGTTGTGGTGGCAGTCACTTGAATTAATGAATAGCGGAATGACAAGCCGGCAGCATGCGCTTACGCGATGGACGTTAATATTTATAGCGCTCGTCATTATACAAATTACGCTCGGCGGTATGACCGCCGGATTGAAAGCCGGGCACGTGTACAATACATTTCCGAAAATGGGAGACGAGTGGATCGCAACGGGTGTCTGGCAAATGGCGCCTTGGTGGATGAATTTTTTCGAGAATCCTTTTATGGTTCAATTCCTTCATCGAACCGCGGGAATTATAATAACGGTTTTCACCGTAGTATTTTGGTGGCGGGCGAGCCGTCTGCAATTGGATGATCGCATTCGTTGGCGAATTCTCGCGGTGATCGCCGCCGTAGCGGTTCAATTTTCGCTTGGCGTGTGGGCGCTGATCGATCGCGTGCCGCTGACGCTTGGCGTCATGCATCAATTGGGTGCATTTGTATTATTCAGCGTAGTGATGTGGCTTTATCATGGATTAAAAACGGAAAGAGTATGAACGAAGAACAATCGGCATTCTGGCCTCCCGTATGGTCGCGTCAACACGGCGCGTATCTGAGTTTAATGACAAGTTGGTTGATTGCCACAGGCATCAGCGTTAATCTTTCCGCTTGGCATGTGATCGGCCTGATTTTTTTGCTCAGCGGAATCAACTTCGGCGATATTTTGCAGGAATGGCTTAAAAAGAAATTCAGAAAATTAGCCACTGAAAAAATGCTATGGATGACTATTTATGGAATCTTAGCCGTGGCATCCGGATGGTTTTTGTATCAATTTACCATGACGTTTCGAGTCATTATGCCGCTTGTCGCTTTGGCGGGAATTTTATATTTGGCTTTCAGCGTCAACCGGCAGCATAAAAGTTTTTTTGCCGAATTGTTGGTGTTTTCGTGTTTTGCGCTGTCCGGGTTGATCGCGTACACCGCGATCGAATTCTCCCAGTCTCCCAACACCCTCTTACCCTGAAACTCCGTCATCCCCATCCCGCGGTTGCCTACATACAGAAACCGCCCGTTCGGATGCGCATGAATCGCACTCGTCGCCTGCCTGGA